>CAYVWT010000054.1:0-10545 GCA_964455565.1 uncultured Clostridiaceae bacterium
CCGAGTATGTTCAAAAAATTATAGAGCCACGAAAGCGCAACCCAATTTCAAAAGCGACTCTTGAAGTTTTAGCCATAATTGCATATAAACAGCCCGTAACACGTTCAACCTGTGAGCATATTCGTGGGGTTAACTCGGATAATTCGTTTAGTCGCCTTTTAGAGCTTGGGCTTATCGAGGAAACAGGGCGTTTAGACGCACCAGGCAGACCTGCCTTATTTGCAACTACTGATGAATTTTTGCGTAATTTTGCAATAACTTCTGTTAAAGAGCTTCCAGCTCTTGACGAATTTATAATAGAGGAAATAGTAAATATGTCAGAAATAGACAAATAATAATTTATGGGGTGATTGTGTGTATTGGTTTATAACGATATTTTCAATATTAATATTAATACCAGTAATTGCTCTAATGGTTTCTTGGCGTGTTATTTTATCCTATAAAAATAGTAATTTTATAGTTAAAATAGGTGGAAATAATTTTCAATTTACAGTATTTTCTTCTAATAAAATAAAAAAAGGCAAAAGGGAAAAATATATCAAAATACCAAAAACATCTTTTGATATAGTAAAGCAAAAAGTTTTAATAGGCAAAAACATATTTAAGGATGAAAAATATGAAATAATATCTATCTTAAAGGCATTTGGGCAAAAATTTGATATTATAAATCTTAATATAGCAGTAAATTTTGGCTTTGGAGATGCGGCAATTACTGGAATTGCAAATGGTTTTATATGGAATGGAACATCTGCAATTGTTTCATTTATACAAAAACATATTGATATTCAAGATAAAACAAATATTGCGGTTTATCCAAATTACCTTAAAAATTGTTTTGAGGCAAATTTTGAATTAGTTTTTAATGTTCGACTTATTAGTTTTCTGGGCATAATTTTAAGGGCGAGAGATTTCTTTAAACGTAACCAAAGTGAATTTAATAAAATAAAGGAGATTGATAAAAATGGCTGAAAATGGACTTGAAAACTTGCTTTCTACATCTATGCAAGGGCTTCGTGATATAGTTGATGTTAACACAATTATTGGCGAACCAATTGAAACAACAGATGGCACAACGATAATACCAATATCAAAGGTTTCGTTTGGATTTGGTATGGGTGGCTTTGAGCAGGATGCAATAGAAAAGAATAACGTAGTTTCTGGTGGAAGTGGTGGTGGTGTTTCCATACAGCCTGTTGGGTTTTTGGTTATAAACGAGGGTAGCGTCAAAATGCTTAATATCGATTCTTCAACAACTATGGACAAGGTCTTAGACACGCTTCCAGATTTAATTAAAAGTGTAAGCTCATTATTTGGTAAAAATAAAGACTAATAGGAAAATCTGCCTCATATTATTATAATGAGGTGATTTTTTTGTATAAGAAAGTTTTAATTTTAGTGATATTTCTATGTTTTATTTCTGTTCAAATTTCGTTTGCATTATCAGCACAAAGTGCAATTTTAATTGATGGACACACAGGCAAGGTGCTTTTAGAACATAATGCATACCAAAAGCGTGGAATGGCAAGCACAACAAAAATTATGACAGCGCTTGTTGCGATTGAAAGTGGTAAATTAGATGATATTGTTACGGTTTCAAGCACAGCAGCCCGTGTAGAAGGCTCATCAATGTGGCTTAAAAGTGGAGAAAAAATATCTGTTGAAAGCCTACTTTTTGGCTTAATGCTTAATTCTGGAAATGATGCTGCAACTGCCTTAGCAGAGTATGTTGGTGGAGATATTCCGAATTTTGCACAAATGATGACAAATAAAGCAAGGGCATTAGGGCTTGAAAACACTTCTTTTGCAAACCCACATGGGCTTGATAATGAAAATCACTACACCACAGCGTACGACCTTGCGCAAATCACAAGGTATGCCCTGTCTAACAAAAAATTTGCTGAAATAGTATCAACCAAAACTAAAAAGGTTGAGTGGGCAGATAACGAATGGGATAGATCATTGCGTAACCACAACAAAATGCTTACAATGTATCAAGGTGCAGATGGCGTAAAAACAGGGTTTACAAAAAAATGTGGTAGATGCCTTGTATCCTCTGCGACGAGGGATAATTTAAAATTGATTGCCGTAACCTTAAATGCGCCTAATGATTGGCAGGACCATAGCGAAATGCTCGATTTTGGGTTTTCAAAGTATAAGTATAAAAAGGTTATAAGCAAGGGTGATTATATGAAAACCCTACCAGTTTTAAATGGTGTTTCCGATAATATATCACTATATGCAAGCGCTGATGTGGAATTAGCAATAACAGATAAAGAAGAAAACAGCATAAAAACTGTTTATAATATACCTGAAAATATTGAAGCACCAGTTAAAATGGACCAAAAAATTGGTAGCGCAGACGTATTTTTAGGTGATAAATTAGTAGCAAGGGTTGATTTATTCTGTGATAGCACAGTTTCGATAAATGTTCAAAGTAATTTTTGGACAAAGCTTAATTATTTAGTTTTAAATTTATTAAGTAGTTTTGTAAATAATGTTTAAATAACATTTAATGGAGGAAAAAGAATTGGATAATATAAGATTGCAAAAATTCCTTGCTGATTGCGGGGTAGCTTCAAGGCGCAAGGCAGAGGAAATAATAGAAGCAGGCAGGGTTACTGTTAACAATGAAAAAATTACACAGCTTGGCACAAAGGTTAGTGACCACGATGTTGTAATGGTGGACGGTAAAAAGGTTAAGCCAGTATTTAAGAAGATATATATACTTCTTAACAAGCCAGTTGGATATTTGACAACAGTAACTGATGACCGTGGTAGAAATACTGTAATGGACTTGATTAAAACCGAAATACACGAGCGTGTTTTCCCTGTTGGTAGGCTTGATTATGACACTGAGGGATTATTACTGCTTACGAATGATGGTGATATTACCTATGCGCTTACTCACCCAAAGCACGAGGTTACCAAGACATACGTTGTTACTTTAAACGAAGTTCCAACGCCTATTATGGTGGACAAGCTAAGAAAAGGCGTTAAGGTTGATAACAAGAAAACAATGCCGTCAGACGTAGATTGGCTCAAAGACAATATTCTTAAAATAACAATTCACGAGGGAAGAAACAGGCAGGTTAGGAAGATGATAGAGGCTGTTGGCTATGAGGTTGTCGAGCTTAAAAGGGTTTCAATTGGCAACATTTTGCTTGGCAACGTACCACTTGGCAGGTGGAGACACCTAACAAAATCTGAGGTTGATTATTTAAGAGGTGTTTAAATGATTGAAATTCATAGAGTAAATTCACCAGATAATATGTTGATTATGAATATGATGGATAAGAATGAGCTACTTTGCGAGGCAGTTGCAGAATTAAATGGAAATTTTGCAACACTAATTAGTATAGACGAACACTTGCCTAATCTATCCTACGATATGGGTAAGGCAATTTTAAATGCAATTGATTTAAAGGGCATAATGAAAGTAGAATGTAGCAATGAAAATTTGCATAACACTTTAAAAAAATTAGGCTTTGAACAAGCAAGTAGCAAGTATTTCTTAGATTTAACTAATTATTTTAGTAATGGTTGCAAAAAAAATGAAAAATTTTAATTTAACTATTGCAGAAGTATGGAAATTATAGTAAGATAGATTTAATATTTAAAAATTGGCAAGCGGTGCAAAGTAGGCACTTTGCTTCATTTTCGGGGTGAAAACAAATGTATAAAAATTCTGACCTATTAGAAAGAATTGATAAATCGTATTCAAAATTTAGCAAAGGACAAAAAAAGATTGCAGATTTCATAGTTAATAATTATGATAAAGCAGCTTTTATGACCGCTGCACGCCTTAGTGAGATTATAAATGTAAGCTGCTCTACCGTTGTGCGCTTTGCTGTTGAGGTTGGTTATGACGGTTACCCAATGCTACAAAAAGCATTGCAAGAGATTGTGCGCACAAAACTTACCTCGGTGCAAAGAATGGAAGTTACAACAACTCGAATGGGTGATCAAGATATACTTTCAACTATTCTAAATTTAGATATTCTAAATATTAAGCATACGCTTGAGGGCATTGATAAAAAAGTTTTTGAGGACACAGTAGAAACAATTTTAAATGCAAAGAAAATATATATATTAGGGGTAAGAAGCTCGTCATCGCTCGCAACATTTTTAGGCTTTTACTTAAACCTCATATTCGATAATGTACGCCTTATTCATACCACAAGCGCCAGCGAAATTTTCGAGCAAATACTTAGAATAACAAGCGAAGATGTTGTTATTGGAATTAGCTTTCCACGATATTCTGCAAGGACTATTAAAGCAATCCAGTATGCACAAAATCAGTCTGCAAAGGTAATTGCCATAACAGATAGTGAAACCTCACCATTAAACACATATTCCACTCATACCTTAATTGCAAGGAGTGATATTGCATCATTTGTTGATTCACTTGTTGCGCCACTAAGCGTAATAAATGCGCTTGTTGCTGCACTTGGAATGAGGAAAAAAGCAGATATTTCAAAAACATTCCAACAGCTTGAAACAATATGGGACGAGTATGAGGTTTATGAAAAGGTGAATAGTGATGAAATGTGATGTTGTAGTTATAGGTGGTGGCCCTGCTGGTCTAATTGCGGCTGCAAGGGCAGGACTAAAAGGCAAAGAAGTTGTCTTAATCGAAAAAAATTCAGTTATTGCCAAGAAATTAAGAATAACAGGCAAAGGCAGGTGTAATATAACCAATACTGCTGATGTTCAAGATATGATTGCGAGTGTGCAAACAAACGGAAGCTTTCTATATAGTGCATTTTACAGTTTTACAAGTGATGATGTGGTTAGTTTATTTCACTCCCTTGGCGTTAATACAAAGGAAGAGCGTGGCGGCAGGGTTTTCCCTGAATCTGACAGCGCAAAAGACGTTGCAGAGGCACTTGTTAGGTATGCAAAAAATAGCGGTGTTAAAATTATAAATTCAACTGTTAAAAATATACTTGTAAAAGATAATTTAGTTAGCGGTGTTTTGATAAATGATAACCAAAAAATCGAGGCTGGGAGCGTTATAATTGCAACGGGTGGCATTTCATACCCGTTAACAGGTTCAACTGGTGACGGCTATAAATTTGCCAAAAAGCTTGGTCATTCTATAATTGCGCCTAAACCTTCATTAGTTCCGCTTACTACCTTAGAACAATGGGCGCTTGATTTACAGGGCTTATCACTTAAAAATATTCAAATTAAAATTAATAATAGCAATAATAAATGTGTTTACAAGGATTTTGGAGAGATGCTGTTCACACACTTTGGCGTATCGGGCCCTGTTATACTAAGTGCAAGTGCACATCTTAAAAATATTGCAGACGAAAAATATACTTTATTTATAGATTTAAAGCCTGCATTATCAATCGAACAGCTTGATAAAAGAATTCAGCGTGATTTTGAGGAATTTATAAATAAAAACTTTTCAAATGCTTTAGATAGCCTCCTGCCACAAAAGCTAATTCCAGTGATTATTGAGCTATCTGGCATATCGCCATTCACAAAAATTCATCAAATAACAAAAGAGCAACGCTTAAAGCTTGTTAATATACTTAAAAATTTTAAGCTAACGATAACTGGTACACGCTCAATTGATGAAGCAATAATAACCTCTGGTGGAATTGCAACGAACGAAATAAACCCATCAACAATGGAGTCTAAACTAATATCTGGTTTATACTTTGCAGGCGAGGTTATAGACGTTGATGCATATACTGGTGGCTTTAATTTGCAAATAGCATTTAGCACAGGATATTTAGCAGGGGAAAACGCATAGTATTATTATCTTTAACTTTGCATAAAATATCATTGTGGGGTGATAATATGCGAATTGTCAAATTGAATTTAAGTAATATATTTAATTCATTATTGTTTGTATTTATTACAATAATGCTAATATCTCAGCTTGCACTTACAACACCTAATGCAAGAGTGCTACTTACCACTATTGATAAAGATGAAGATGTTAGCGTTTCTGCAAACCAAGATAGCATTAGATTAGGCGAAATAACTATAAGTTTAAATGGTGTTCACCCAAGTGATGATATTAAAATTTTACAAAATGGTGAACCTATTGCAGTTTTTTACGATAAAGAAATTAAAATTACAGTTGCAGATAATTCTGTAATCGAAATAGACGGAAGCAAAATAAATAAAGAGTTTTATGTAGATATTATAAATGTTTCGGATAATATTAAGTTTGAAAATGTTTCACAAATAAGAGTTAATTCAAATATTGCAATGGTTGGAAGAATTTTTGTAAAATAACTATTGTCGAAATGTATAGTTTTGTGTATAATAGTATGAACAATTTCATAGCAAATAAAAAAATAGTGGGTGAACTAATGAAAAATGTAACAATAGCAATAGATGGCCCTGCTGGTGCAGGAAAAAGCACGATTTCTAAGATAATTGCAAATGAGCTTGGCTTCATATACATAGATACTGGCGCTATGTATCGTGCTGTGGGTTTAAAGGCTATTAGGAATAATTTAAATACAACTAAGGATATACAGCAAATAATTGATATGATAAAAAATATTAGTGTTGAAATTAAACACGGTGAGCATAGTCAATTAATTTTTCTTGATGGTGAGGATGTAACCTCACAAATTAGAACTCCAGAGGTTTCAATCGCAGCATCAGATGTTTCTGCAATTCCTGCTGTTAGAATTAAATTAGTAGATCTTCAGCGTAAATTGGCAGAAAAAGATGATGTTGTTATGGATGGAAGAGATATTGGTAGCAATGTACTTCCAAATGCAAATATCAAAATTTACCTTACTGCAACCTCGGATGACAGGGCAAAAAGAAGATACGATGAATTAATCGAAAAAGGCACTCCGTGTGATTTTGATACAGTTAAGGCAGATATGGAGTATAGAGATACAAATGACTCAAACCGTGAGTTCGCACCGCTTAAGGTTGCCGATGGTGCAATTGTTGTTGATACGACCGGTAACACGCTTGAAGAGTCAATCAAGCTACTTCTTATAACAATTAAGGAGCGATTAGATTGATTTTTAAGTTTTTATATTCAATAATACAACCAACTTTGCGTGTTTTTTATAGAACATTATTTTTTGTAAGAATTTTAGGGAGAGAAAACGTGCCAAAAACAGGTGGGTTTGTGTTATCTGCAAACCACAAAAGTGCTTTCGACCCACCACTACTTGGCTCATTTCTTCCACGACAAATGCAATACTTGGCTAAGCAAGAATTATTCAAGTATAAATTTAGCAATTGGTTTTTAAGGGGCATAGGCGCAGTTCCTATTTCAAGAGGTGGCTCGGACATTGCAACCTTAAAAACAATAATATCACTGCTTAAAAATGATGGTATTATTACTGTTTTCCCACAAGGTACACGCAAAAACAAGGATATTAACGAGGTTAAATCTGGCGCTGTTTTGTTTGCTATAAAGTCGCAAGTACCAATAGTTCCTGCTGCAATAATTGGTGATTATAAATTATTCGGTGGCTTAAAGGTTTATTATAGTGAGCCGATATACTACACAGAATATTATAATCAAAAGGTTTCACAAGAGGTTCTGCATAACCTTAGCGTTGATTTAATGAAGCATATATTAGTTTTGGCGGGTGAGAAATAATTGGAAACAATATTAGCTAAAAGCGCTGGTTTTTGCTTTGGCGTAAAAAGAGCAATAGACATCGCCTGCGATACCGCAGAAAGTTCTTCCATGGATATATACACTCTTGGGCCATTAATTCATAATGACCAAGTTGTAAACAAGCTAAAAGATATTGGTGTAAAAGAAATAAATGAAATCTTTAGTATACCACAAAATGCAGAAGTAATTATAAGAACTCATGGTGTTTCTCGTAAAACATATGATGAACTGAAAAATAGGAATATTGAATATATTGATGCTACCTGCCCTTTTGTTAAAAAAATACACAGAATTGTGTATGAATATTATAATAAGGGATATAAAATAATAATTGTTGGTGATACAGAGCATCCAGAGGTAATGGGAATAAATGGTTGGTGCAACGATTCTGCGATTATTATAAATTCACCTGAGCAATTTGCTGATATTTCTTTAAATAATGAGGTTTGTTTGGTAGCTCAAACAACATTTTCATTAGAAATGTGGAAAAAAATTAAAAAAATCGCAAAAAATTCTTGCAAAGAGGTACTAATATTTGATACAATATGTAGTGCAACAGAAGAACGCCAAAACGAGGCGAAAATAATTGCTTCAAAAGTTGAAGCAATGCTTGTAATCGGTGGGCGACATAGTTCAAACACAAAAAAGCTTGTTGATATTTGTAGGGCAGTTTGCCCCGAAACTTATCATATTGAAACATTATCTGAACTGCCACCAGCAGTTTTGCATAAATGCATTATAGGTGTTACGGCTGGTGCCTCTACGCCTGAATGGATAATTAAGGAGGTCATAGGTAATATGTCAGAAGAAAAAATAATTGAAAACACAAATGAATTAAGCTTTGCAGAGGAACTTGAAAAATCATTGGTGACCCTAAAGACAGGGGATATAGTGAAAGGTACAGTTATCGGCATAACAGCCACCGAGGTATATGTTAACCTCGGCGCTAAAGCAGACGGTGTTATTCCTGTCGGTGAGCTTTCAGACGACCCTGCTGTTTTGCCAGAAGATATAGTTAAAGTTGGCGCAGAAATTGATGTTTTCATTGTTCGTGTTAATGATGTTGAAGGTACAGTTTTGCTATCCAAGAAAAAAATTGATTCAATAGCTGGCTGGAAGAAAATTGAGGGTGCTCTTGAATCCCAAGAAATTCTTGAAGGTAAGGTTGTAGAAGCCGTTAATGGTGGACTTATTGTGCTTTCCCACGGGGTTCGTGTTTTTGTTCCTGCTTCACAAGCAAGTGCAAAATTCACTCAAGATTTAAACACCCTTGTTGGCAATGATGTATCATTTAGAATTATCGACCTTAACCCACGCAAAAGAAAAATTGTTGGCTCAATTAAATCTGTTGCATCAGAGGTTCAAAAGCAAAACTTAGAATCCTTCTGGTCAACGGCAGAAATTGGCAAGGAATATGATGGTGTAGTTAAATCTCTTACAGATTTTGGCGCATTTGTTGACATCGGAGGAGTTGATGGCTTGGTACATATATCTGAGTTATCGTGGAGCAGAATTAAACATCCATCTGAGGTTGTAAATGTTGGTGACACTTTAAAGGTTAATGTTATTGGTTTAGATAAAGAAAAGAACAAAATTTCTTTGGGATATCGAAAGCAGGCTGAAAATCCTTGGAATATTGCAAAGGAAACTCTTCACGTTGATGATGTTGTGACTGTTAAAATTGTTCGCCTTGTTCCATTTGGCGCTTTCGCAGAAATTCTGCCATCAGTTGATGGACTTATCCATATTTCTCAAATCTCTACCGAAAGAATAGAGAAACCTGCAAGCGTTCTTTCAATAGGACAAGAGGTTCAGGCTAAGATTACAGAACTGGATTTAGAAAAACAAAAAGTAAGCCTAAGTATTCGTGCTCTTATGGAAGATACAGTTGCAGAAGAGGTTGCAACTGCTACCGAAGAAACTACCGAAGAAACAGCAGAATAATTTGAAAATTATAGCATAATTTATTAAAGCACCCTAATAGGTGCTTTAATTTTAGATAGGGGTGTAATGTTTATGAACACAAAACTGGAATTATTCAAGCAAAGTGTTTGTGGAAAATCAATTGGGGTTGTAGGAATTGGAATTAGCAATACCCCACTAATTAAAATGCTTGTTAAAATGGGCGCAAATGTTACTGCTCGGGATAAGCAATCATCAGACAAATTAGGCAGTATTGTTGAGGAGCTTCACAATATTGGTGTTAAAACTGTGCTTGGTGAGAAGTATTTATTAAATATTACAGAGGATATTATATTTAAAACACCAGGTATGCGAATTGACACACCTGAACTTTTGCAGGCAAAAAGCAGAGGTGCACTTATAACCTCTGAAATGGAGGTTTTTTTCGACGTTTGCCCTGCTAAAATTATTGCTGTAACAGGAAGTGATGGGAAAACTACCACTACAACACTAATTTATAAAATGTTGAGCGAGCAAGGCTATAAATGCTGGCTTGGTGGGAATATTGGAACGCCACTTTTAAGCGACGTAGAAAATATATCTGTAACCGACAAAGTTGTTTTAGAGCTTAGCAGTTTTCAGCTTCATTCTATGAAATCAAGCCCTAATATTGCAGTAATTACTAACCTTTCACCCAATCACTTAGATGTTCATAAATCAATGGATGAATATATTAATGCAAAGGAAAATATTTTTGCATATCAAGATAAAACAGATAAATTAATTTTAAATTATGATAACGAAATTACTCGTGAGTTAAGCAAAAAATCAAATGCCCTTGTTACTATGTTTTGCAGAAATAGTGATGTAAAAACTGGCGTTTATATGCACAATAATTTAATTTGTGTTAATGATGACGAAAACGAAATTGAAGTGCTAAATACCGACGATATTTTGCTTCCTGGTGTTCATAATATTGAAAATTATATGGCGGCAATTGCTGCTGTTTGGGGGCTTGTGGA
>CAYVWT010000055.1:0-10296 GCA_964455565.1 uncultured Clostridiaceae bacterium
AATAGGTGTAAAGCTTTTATACTTTTCAAGTGTTTTCCAAGTGTTTGGTCTTCTTTTTTTATGCTTTTCAACTCTATCCTTCATTTCGTCATCAAATGGTATTGAAGTTGCTATATAAAGCACATTTTCGCCTAATGATTTTGCATAATTTTCTGCAAATTCACTTTTTCCACTTCTTGCACCACCAGTAATTAAAATTATTTTTCCCATTTTGAAACCTCCTCCAAAACGCCATTAAAAGTATCCACAATTAATGGATACTCTACCTTTTGCCTTTTTACTATATAAATTGGAATATTAAGCATTTTTGCAGCCTCGATTTTTTCCAAAACTCCACCTACTATTCCACTTTCCTTTGTTACAACAGCCTTTGCACCAAATTCTAAGAACATTTGGTGGTTAAACTTGGCTGAAAATGCACCACAAACAGCAATAATTTGTTTTGGTGTTAAGCCCAAATCAATGCACTTTTCAACACTTTTTGTGTCACAAAGCACCCTTGCAGTAAGTCTTTTTATATCATTTATTTCTTTTGTATATAAATCAAGAGATTTTGTTCCAATTGTAAGGAAAACATTTTCATTTGTTTTATTTAGCTCATCAATTACCTCTTGATGTGAATTAAAAAAGGTTATATTAGAATAATCATAGCTAATACTATCTCTTTCAAACCGAATATAATTAACATTAGTATCTTTGCAGGCTAAAATGGCATTTTTCGAAACTTCTATTGCAAATGGGTGAGTTGCATCAACCACTGTCGTTATCTGATTTTCATCAAAAAACTCCAACATCTCATTATAATTCATTCCACCACTAACAACATTTTGCCCCTCGATTAGCGAAACTGCATTTTCACCAAACACAGAAACAATGCACCTATAATTTTTTTTTGTAAGCGCCTCGGCAATTTGTCTGCCATCAATTGTGCCAGCAAGAACTAAAATCATAGCTTATACCCTCTTGGCGTAATAATTTTTCCATTTTCGATATATGTTTGGTTGTTGCCAATTATAACAACAGTAAACATATCAATTTCGCTATTGCACATTTCTGCAAGAGTAGTAATTACAACATTTTCGCCCTCACGCTTTGCGTTGCGAACAATGCCGACAGGTGTTTGGGGTTTTTTGTATTTTAATAATATTTCCATTGCTTTTTGAATTTGCCAATCACGTTTTTGGCTTTTTGGGTTATACAGCGCAACAATAAAATCACCCATTCCTGCACATTCGAGGCGTTTTTCAATTAATTCCCAAGGTGTTAGAAGGTCGCTAAGGCTTATAACTGCAAAATCATGCATAACAGGTGCGCCAAGGCAAGCAGCAGCCGCATTAACAGCAGAAACAGCAGGAACAACCTCAATTTCAATTGCCGAATTTTCACTATTTGCAACCTCAAGCATAATCCCTGCCATGCCATATACTCCTGCGTCGCCACCACTAACTAATGATACAATATTGCCCTCATTTGCAATATCAAGCGCCAATTTACACCTTTCAACTTCCTTTTTCATACCATTTTGTTCCACACGTTTATTCGTAAGCAAATGGTCAATAAACGAAATATATGTGCTGTAACCAATAACAACACTACTTTCGTCAATAGCATTAAGCGCTGCATTTGTTATATGCTCTTTCCCACCAGGTCCAATTCCAACTATATATATTTTACTCATAAATATTCTCCTCATAATGCCAATTTATATAGATTGCCAATGTAATTCCATTACCTTTTTGCTTTGAAACCAATAATTCACCACAGCCACTTGCAATATAAGCGCATGGCTCACATACTGATGCTACACCTATACTTTCGCTTACAAAACTACTTTTTTCAAACTGATTTTCAATTTTTTCTATTTCACATTTAGGAATTATTTTTAAATTTACATTTAAACTTTTTGCAAGCTTAATAATTCCTGCCTCATTTTGTTTTATATCTATAGTTGCAATAGAATTTATCGAGCAAAGCGACAAATTATTTTCTTTAAAGCATTGTTCTACAAAAGAATATATTTCCTCATACGGAACACCTTTTTTGCAACCAATTCCAATAAACAGGCATTTTGGTCTTATATAAACAGAAGGAATGTCAACATTATAATAAAAAGGCGAAAAAATTACAGTAGAATTGTAATTTGAAAACTCATTCATTGAATTAACCCTCGTTATTAACTTTGGTTCAAAAGTAAAATTCGTATAAAACGCAACATTTTTGCCATTAACAATATCAGCAGAAATTTGTGTTAAATAACCCTCGTTTTCAATAACGCTATTAGTATTTTTCGCAAACATATCAATAGAAAAATAGTTTGAAACATCACTTGCAGTTGTAATAACAGGGTTTGCATTTAAAATTTTCGCTATTTTATTAGTAAGCTCGTTTGCGCCACCAATATGCCCACTAATTAGCGATATAACATTTCTTCCCATCTCATCAATCACAATAACAGCAGGGTCAGTTTTTTTGCTATCTAATATTTTTGCTATGCTTCTTACTGCAATTCCACACGCCATTACGCAAATAATAGCATCATATTTTGAAAAAATGTTATGAATAACCTGCTTGGTAGTTTCATTTTCTTTATGAAAATACAGGTCACAGGGCATCTTTTCTGCTATTTTATTAGCAACATCCTCTGCCTTTTTTGTTACAGTTACTATTGCAATTTTCACTCTTTTGCACTCCTAAATTCATGTGAAAAGCCTTTATCATACAGTTTAGAAAGTTCATACTCATCTCCTAAAAAATTACCAACAAGGATTTGTGCAGTCTTAGTTATTCCTTCTTTTTTAACAAGTTCAGCAATTGTTTCAAGTGTTCCTATAACATATTTTTCGTCTTCCCAAGTTGCTTTTTGAACAACTGCAACTGGTGTATTTGACATATAATGCTCGGAAAGCTCGCTAACAACCTTATCAATCATCGAAACGCTAAGGAAAATTGCCATTGAGGCATTATGCTTTGCAAGCTCGGATAATTTTTCTTTTTCTGGCACAGGTGTTCTGCCCTCCACCCTTGTTAAAATAACTGTTTGTGAAACATTTGGCAGGGTGAATTCTTTTTTTAATACAGATGCCGATGCAACAAAGGAACTAACCCCCGGAATTACTTCGTAAGAGATACCCAATTTTTCTAATATATCCATTTGCTCACGAATAGCGCCATAAATACTTGGGTCCCCAGTATGTACCCTTGCAGTATTTTTATTTAACTTTTCAGCGTTTTCCATTACATCTATTACTTCCTCAAGTGTCATACTTGCGCTATTGTAAACCTCGGCGCCTTTCTTTTTACAACTAATTACCTCTGGGTTAACAAGTGAACCTGCATAAATTATTACATCAGCTTTTTCTATTAGCTTATGCCCTCTAATTGTTATTAAATCAGGTGCCCCAGGCCCTGCTCCTATAAAATAAACCACTGCTACACCTCCAAATTTTTATTTACAATTATCATTGATAAATAATTTACTTTTGTTCCAACTAAATTTTCAAGATTATATTCTATATTTTCATCTGGCAAGCCACAACGGCTAATCAAAACAGAAAATTTTAGCAAATTATTTTTTTTAAGTAAACCTACAAGGCTGTCATAATTTTTAGAAACCTTCATAAGTACGATATTTTCAAAGGTATTTAATATATTTTCCAAATCCTCACACTCATACGCAGAAGGAATAATTGCAATTTTTTCATTTGCCATAGCAAGAGGCCTTGAAATTCTGCTTGCAGCAGCGCAAAATGAAGTTACAGCAGGAACCGTTTCTGTTTTATAACCAGCTATCGAAATGCGTTTAAGCATAAAGATATATGTACTATAAACCATAGGGTCGCCAAGTGTTAAAAATGCAACTATTTTGCCTTGTTTTAGTAGCTCGACAATTTCAGTAGCAGCAATATCCCAAGCCCTTTCAAGTTCATCAACGTCATACGTCATTGGGAAAATTGGAGTTACAATTTGCTTGTTAGCTGTAATATATGGCGAGGCAATATTAAGCGCCACACAATCACTATCTACAGACGTTTTTGGTGCAAAAATAACGTCACACTTTTCTATTATCTTTTTTGCTTTAATTGTTAAAAGCTCACTATCTCCTGGGCCTACGCCGATACCATAAAACATATATTTTAATCTCCTTTTTCTGCACTAATTACATATACGGTATTGTTTGGCTCAAATATGTGCCTGCTACCTAATGTTTTAGCCTTTGAAATTGATACACCAATGCATTCAATATTTTTATAATCATTAAGCTCGAAAAACTTAAGCGTGTCAGTAAGGGTTTCTATTGTAACAGCGTTAACAACAACAATGCCATAGCTTGCAATATTATTATGAACGTCTACTAAAATTGATTGAAGTGACGCCCCTCCACCACCGATAAACACACGCTGTGGGGTGGGAAGCCCTATAAGGGCAGTTGGTGCGATTCCCTCGATAACACTCACATTATTAACTTGAAATTTCTCAATATTTTGCTTCATAACATCCACAGCAGAAAGGTTTTGCTCTATTGCATATATTTTAGAATCAACAGCAATAATTGCCATCTCAATTGACATAGAGCCTGTTCCACCACCAATGTCCCAAATTGTCATCTCTGACATAAGTTTTAGCCTTGAAAGTGAAATAACTCTAACATCTTGTTTTGTAAGTGGTACATTTTCTACTGTTGTAAATAATTCATCTGGTATTCCGGGTGTTGCATATTTCCAAACATTATTAAACAATTTCCATCACCACCACACATAAATTTTTCGAGTTCCAATTTTCTATTTTATTTGCTTCTGTGTATATAATGCATTCATCATCATAGCTCAAATTACAGCCAATTATCATTTTTGCATTAGAATATCCATTATCTATTAAGAAATCGGCAATCATTTTTGGGTTATTTATATTATCAGTTAGCATTACTACTTTTTGATTTAATTTAATTCCGTGCGTTAAAGCTTCTACAGGTTTTCCGTGCAAGCTTATAAGCAAATAGTCATCATAGGTTTTACTAAGCTTGCTAAAAAGGTATGAAACAGAGCTTATTCCTGGTATTACCTCTAATTCATTAGCATTAAATTGTTTTTTTATGAAGGAAAGCAGGCTATAAAAACCAGTATCCCCAGAAACGACAACGCCAATTTGCTGGTTTTCCTTATTCTGCTTTATGTACTCAATAATTTCATTTAAGTTTTTACCTAACTCAATAGTTTTTTTATTACAGTCAAACGCTTCAAGGTTTCGTCTTGCGCCAATTAGCACATCACATTTACTTGCATATTTTTTTGCAATTGGTAAAATATATTCCACATTTCCAGGGCCAGCGCCAATAATATATACTTTATTCAAGTGTTTTCAGCTCCTCAATTATACTTTTTGCAAAAGTTTCAACAGAAAGGATTTCTTTATTAGAAAAAAGCACAATTCCACATTCTATTTTTCCCAAGGTTCTATCATTGCACCTTTGCATAGCCCTATTTGTTATAATTTCAAACACCTGCTCTAAATTATTTTTTTTAAGAATTTCAGCAGAATGTTCGGCTGTAACGCTTTCCATAAGCTCTTTTATAACTTCAATATTTGCGCCAAGAGTTGAAGCATAAGCAGTTATAATCTCTGCACGAGCATCCGCAATATGGTTATGAGTGTTAAAAATTCCTGCGGACAATTTTGCAAATTTCCCAATATGCCCGATAAGCAAAACCTTTTGAAATTCAAATTCTAATGCTTTATCAAGCATAAAACCAATATAGTTACTTGTTATACAAATGCACTCTTTTGGCACGCCAAGCTGGTTTACTGCAACCTTTTCCCCTAAGCTACCCATTACAAACACGACGGAGCTTTTACCACTTGCTTTTAGAACAGAAAGCTCAAGTTCTAATGATTCTTTTATAGCATCCTCACTCATTGGTTCTACAATGCCTGTTGTGCCTAAAATTGAAATACCGCCAACAATTCCAAGCTTAGAATTAAAGGTTTTTTTTGATATTTCAAGCCCATTTGGAACAGATATTGTAACCTCAGTAGGAGGGAATTTACTAATTTCTTTTTCTATCATTTTAAGTGGAACAGGGTTAATTGCAGGCTTTCCTACTTCCACCTTTAAACCACGTTTTGTAACAATTCCAATGCCTTCGCCTGCTAATATTCTTATTTCATTTGACTTTTTTACAGTTGCAATAATTTCGATTCCATTTGTAGCGTCTATATCGTCCCCACCGTCTTTTATAACTGTACAAACAACCCTATCATCATATATTTCTATGCTTTTAATTGGTATATTTATTTCAACATCATTCGGCGTAATTAGGGTAAAGGTTTTTAGCTTTACACCTTTATAAAGCGCATAAATAGCCGCACCTGTTGCCGCCGCTGCACAGCTGCCAGTAGTGTAGCCCCTGCGCAAATTTTTGCCATTATAATAAATATACTGTTCAAATTCCATATTAACTCCTATAATAAGCACCTTGAAAATTTGTCAAAAAATTTATCATTACTCTTTTTATCTTTAATTGCAATGCGTATAAAATGTGCATCTAAAAATTTAAAGTTTGAAGCATCCCTTATAAGGATACCCTTATTTAAAAGGCGCTCTGTCATTATGCTTGCAAGTGTTTGCTCAATTTCAATTAAAATATAATTTACACTTGGTTTATATACCTTAATTCCGTTTAGTGTGCATAGCATATCATAAAATCTCTTTGGCTCTTGATTAAGCCATTTTTTTGTTTTATTTATGTAATTAAAATCTTTGAGCGCAATTTCGCAAACAATTGATGCAAAATAATTAACAGACCACGGATATTGATTAGCAATAAAAAGCTCACTCAGACTTTCGCAAGCAACTGCATAACCAATTCTAAGACCAGGCACAGCAAAAAACTTGGTTAGCGAGCGAATAATAATTAGATTAGCATATTTTTTAATGTATCCTATAACAGAAATATCTGATAAAGTAAAATCAGCAAAAGCCTCATCAATCATTATATAAATACCTTTTGGCTGACAGTATTCAAGCAATTTTTTCATTGAATTTTTATCAATAATTTTGCTTGTAGGGTTATTAGGATTGCAAATAATTATCATATCAATGCTACTATCAATTTTTTTAATAAAATCATCAACATTAAATTTAAAATCAACTTCCTTTTTAAGCTCGAATGGAACTACCTCACAACCAACAATTTTGCAGACTCTTTGATATTCTGTAAAGGTTGGCATTGGAATTAAAACCTTGCGTGGGCTTATGGTTTGAATAGCAAGGTATATAAGCTCTGTCGCACCATTACCAATTACAATATTATTTGTGTTTAACGAATGATGTTTTGCAAGAATTTCAGTTGCCTTTCTATTTTTCATATCTGGATATAGCTCTAATTTTGACATCGAACGACTAATCGCTCTTTTAAGCGATTTTGGCACACCAATTGGGTTAATATTTATGCTATAATCCATAATTTTATATGGCTTGTCCAAAGTATATATATCACCACCATGTGGTGATAAGTCTTTCACTCTAACTTCTGCGGTTAATATTTCGTCATTCATAAATGATCTCCTATCAGTAATCTTATCGTAAGTGTTATTACTGAAAAAATTATAACACATAAAATACTTGTTGCATACATTATTTTTATCGTTTTAGTAATATCGCTAATTTCAGGCTGGCGCAAATTATCGCCAATTGTTGGCTTTTCAACTACCCTGCCAAAATACATACTGCTTCCACCAAGCTGAATACCGAGGCTTCCTGCAACCGCCGATTCTGGGTATGCACTATTTGGGCTACTATGGTTTTTTCGATCTCTTAACATTATTTTAAAGCCTTGAATAATGTTTTTACCACCAAAAAGTGGCATAATAAAGCCACAAATTCTTGCAGGGATATAATTTGCAACATCATCAAGCTTTGCAGAAAAATAACCAAAGTCGATATACTTTTCATTTTTATAACCAACCATTGAATCCATTGTGTTAATTGCTTTGTATGCAATAGCAAGTGGTGCACCACCAATAAACGCATAAAAAAGCGGTGCAATAATCCCGTCAGATGTATTTTCTGCAACGGTTTCAACCGTAGCTTTTATAATTTGTTGCTCGTTTAAATTTTCTGTTTCCCTGCCAACTAAATATGACAATTGCTTTCTTGCACGCTCAATATCATTTTGTTTTAGGGCAACAAATATTTTTTTCGCCTCCCTCGCAAGGCAGGTAGAAGCAAAACAGCTAAACAACAAATATGTAGCAATAATCGGATAAACATTTATAGATTTTGCTATAAACAGCAAAATAAATGTTACCAAAAGCACTACAAACAAAACAAAAGCAGTAAAAAACAAACCTGCAATTTTTAAGTTATTAAAAAATTTTCTTGCATATTTCTCTGCACCCGATATTAAATTTCCTATTGCTACAATAGGATGTGGCAAAAAACGTGGGTCACCAATTATTAAATCAATACAAAATGCTATGTATATATAAATCATATTTACTCCTGTGGAACGTATGGTTTTATGTCAACCTCGACAAATTTTCCAAGCTGTGTATATGTAGCAAATGCTGCTTCAATAAGGTTAAACATAATTGCACCACCTGTTCCCTCACCAAGTCTCATATCGGCGTTAATAAATGCTTCGAAGTTCAATTCGCTGCTTACTGCCCTTGCGCCAGGCTCGGCAGAGCTGTGGGATGGAATTAAATATTCCCTAACCATTGGGTTTAACCTGCAAGCACAAATCGCAGCAACGCCAGATATTAGACCATCAATAATTATAGGTGTTCGCTTATTTGCACTGCCAATAAATGCGCCACAAAGTCCTGCAATATCAAGCCCACCAACCTTTGCTATAACATCAATTACATCATCAGGATTTGGATTATTTATTTTAATAGCACGCCTTATAACCTCTTTTTTGTTTTCATAAGCGCTTTTTGATAAACCAGAACCCTTGCCTGTTGTTTCTTCAACACTTCTGCCAGTAAGCACGGTTAAAACAGCACTCGACGTTGTTGTATTGCCAATTCCCATTTCGCCAGTATTAAGCAAATTATAACCCTTTGCAATAAGGCTTTCGGCAACCTCAATGCCAGTTTCTATTGCAACAATTGCCTGTTCCCTCGTCATAGCAGGGGAAATTGCAATGTTATTCGTACCATTCATAATTTTTCTGTTTAATATTTCAGGGTGAGATATTTCCCCCTCAACACCAATATCTACAATGCAAATATCAGCCTTTGCAAATTTAGATAAAACATTGATACCAGTTACGCCTTTTGTAAAATTTTTAGTAACAGTTGCAGTAACCTCCTTTGGGCAAGAGCTAATACCCTCGTCAGTTACACCATTATCTGCACACATTATTATTGTGCATTTTGTGTCAACCTTTGGGAACACTTGCCCTGTGATACCGCAAATTTGGGTTACTAAGCTCTCAAGCCTGCCTAAGCTACCAAGTGGCTTGGTAAGGCTGTCCCAATGCTCCTTTGAACCTTGCATTGCATCAGCATTTAAAGGTTTTATATTATTTATTGTTTCAAAAATAGTCATAAAAAAGCCCCCTAATGTATTTTACAATACTTAGAGGGCGATAGCAATAAAAAATTATACGTTTTTTGGTATTATTATAGTTTTTCGCCACACTTAGCACAAAATGTGCTGTTAGATGAAACCTCTGCACTGCATACAGGGCAAGTTTTCACATTTTTAACAATTGCAAGTTTTTCACGAAGCTCTTGAATTTCAAAAATTTTAGCCTCAACAATTGCGCATTTAGCAGTAACTTCATCAGTTGACACATCATTAGTCTTATATCCATCATAAATCATTTTACCTATTGATGAATATTCTCTTTCGATGTCATTTTGCACGCCTGTTATCGCTAATGTAATTTTCGATATTTCGAAAAGCTCGTTGGATTTTTTTACTGCCATATTTGCAGTTGATGCAAAAGTCTTTTTCAAATCGTTTATTATGTTTTGCATATAAATCACTCCTTTTTATTTTATTATACTATATATTATTTAAAAAAGAAAGTTATTGCTAAAAATATTCTTATAATATATAATATTCATATTATGACACGAAAGGTTAGATTATATGAAACTTGGAATTGTTGGTTTACCCAATGTAGGAAAAAGCACATTATTCAACGCAATAACGCAAGCTGGCGCAGAGGCAGCTAATTACCCTTTTTGCACAATTGAGCCGAATGTTGGCGTGGTTACCGTTCCAGACTATCGTTTGGAGATTTTGGCTACGCTTAATAATTCGCAAAAAATATTGCCTGCTATTAT
>CAYVWT010000056.1:0-10045 GCA_964455565.1 uncultured Clostridiaceae bacterium
GCTGAATTAAAATTTTTAAGGTTAATTAATGCTGTTTTTGCGAGCTCTGCATGCTCTCGAAAAATATTTACAACGATGGTCTTTGTTTAAATACTTCAATAATGCTCATCAAAGGACCAAAAATTATTAATCTATCATTGCTTATAACTATTTCGTCCTTAGTAATATTACCTATTGTTTGGTCGGCCCTCTTAATCGTAAGTACCCTTATTCCGTATTTTTTGCTTAATCCTGATTCAAGCAAGGTTTTGTTTTCAAGCTTTTCTGGAACCTCAACTATTTTAACCTCGGCAATAACAAAGCCATTAAAATTATCAAGGATAAGAAGGGGGTTTGAATTTTTGTTAAACATTATCTTGTTTGCAAGCCTTTTTACAATTTTATCAAAGGCTATTCTAACAAACGGAAGCCTTTTAAAAATATATACCAAAACAAGGAATACTATGAAATATGTAATTGCTGGCATAATATTTACGCTACCGTCCTTGGAAAATGACATTATAACATTTACAAGCAAGGACACAATTGCTACATTAAAAATATGCCCAAAAATCATAGTTGCAATTGCCAGCTTTCTTCGCTTTCGTGACGAAACAACAACCTCACTCTCGTTTGTTGTAAAGCCACTATTTGTAAGCAGGGAAATAACCTGAAAGCTTGACCGAGTGTGTGACATTCCTGTAATCATAAAAAGAACTGTGAATATTTCAATAAACGTAAGGTACATTGTTATTAGTAATAATAGGATTAAAAGGGCTAAGTTAAGCGACATAATTTTCTCCTTTGGTATAATATTTTAGTGTATGAATAGCACCTTAACAAGTGGCAGTAAAAATAGCGAAATAATTGTTGAAATTGAAATCATTACTGCCGCATATTCTGTGTCTGAATCGTGGCTTTGTGCAACTATGGCGGCGTTTGCCATTACTGGCATAAATGATTGAAGGGTAAATACATTCATCATAAGCTGTGGCAAATTAAAAAGGCTAAAAATTGCAATTGAAATAGCAGGGCCTATGCCAAGCCTGCTTATCAGCCCAACTATTATGTCTTTATCTATTTTTATATTTTTTAGCCCTGCACTACAAAGCGCATAGCCTATAAAAAACATAGAAAGTGGCGTTGTAAGTGCGCCAATGTATTTTATTGTATCCATTGCAAATTTTGGTATGGATATATTGAAAAACAAGCAAATAAGCCCAGCAAATAAGCCATATATTGGTGGAGAAAAAATAACAGACATAATATGCTTTAATGCGCCTTTTTCGGCTTTCTTGCCAGATATTAAATATACGCCAATAGTCCAAAAAAGTATTGTGTTAGCCATATAATAATATAAAACGTACGGAACGCTAACCTCTCCAAGCATTGCTATATTAACAGGGAGACCCATAAATATTGTGTTGTTTTGCGCGGTTTGAACAATCACTTGCCCAAATCTCTCTTTTTTTGGCTTTGTTATTTTGGCTATTATATAGCCTGCGCCATAGCAAATAAGTATAGTTAGCATTGGCAACAAAACTGCCTTGGGTATGCCAGATATTTCAGACCTATTAAAAGATGTTGCAATTGTGCTTGCCATAAGGCAGGGCAAGCTTATATTAACAACCAGCCACGAAATAAATGATGATATTTCCTTTGTTATTTTCCCTTTAAATGTTAGTGCATAGCCTATTGCGATTAAAATTACAACTGTCAGCACAGCCTCAAATGCTACAAAAAATTCTACCCCAAACATATTTTCACCTGTCCAAATCTATTTAATATATTAATTATACACAAATACAATTTATTTTCAAGAAGTATATTGTTTTTATATGCTTATTGTAGTAAAATAAAGCTTATTCTATGAAAATAAATGAGGCGTATAAAATGCTATACTATTATATGTATATAATGGGTAAGCTTAGAAAAAAGTATTTTAACCAAATACCAGAGGATAATAAGCAATACCTCAAAAGTCGTAGGGCATTTACTGTTGACGGAATAACTGCTATTACTATTTTATCTATGACCTTAAATTCTTATTTGTCTGGATTTTTGCAGTTTATTGGTGTTTCCCCTGCGTTTAATGGTATTATTTCGGCAATACCTACTCTTGGTGCGCTCTCACAGCCACTTGGAGCGGCGTTTGGGCAAAAATTTAAAAAGAAAAAGCTATTAGTTAGCATTGGTGCGATTGTACACAGAACTATGCTGACACTTATGTTTGTTGTGCCATTTGTTGTACATAATGCAACCTTAAAGGTTACTCTTGTTGTAATTTTGTTTTTTGGTGCACATTTTATAGGTTCTTTTATTTCACCAGCAGCAACAAATTGGATAATTTCGCTTACTCCACAGAGATTGCGTGGTAGATATTTTAGTCTTAGGGAGCTTTATTGCGTAGTAATTAGCGCAGTTGTTTGCTTGGGTGCAGGTTATATGCTGGACATTTTTAAGGCGGATTCTAAACAAGAGATAGGATACCTTTGGTATGCAGTTATATTAGGCGTTCTTACGATAGTAAACTTTATTTCACTAACAACTGTAATGGAGCCCCAAAGCGTTGAAGAGCCTACAAATGATATTACACTAATACAATCATTTTTATTACCTTTTAAAGAAAAACTTTTTAGACCAATAATTATTATGAACATTATTTGGAATTTAGGAATACAAGTTGCTGTCCCCTATTGGGGACTGTATATTGTAAGCGACCTTGCAATACCATATGCGACTATAAGCATTATTGGTATTATATGTGGCGTTGTTAAGGCATTTTCGGTAAGATGGTGGGGCAGGGTTGCTGATAGAAAATCTTGGGCGCTTGTTTGTAAGATAGCTATTTCTATAATTGCGATAACGCATTTTGCTAATTTGTTTTTAGTGAAGTCAAACACAAGCTGGCTTTTCCCAACCTCTGCTATTATTGCAAATATTGGTTGGTCGGTTATTGGTATTACTTTTGTTAATATACAATACGATTTTGCCCCTGTAAAAGGGCGTACAATGTATGTTGGTGTAAATGCAGCCGTGACAGGAATAATAGGTTTTTCTGGTGTGTTCATAGGTGCTTTTATTATGGAGGTAGTTGCAAAACATAACCTTAACATTTTTGGCTTGCCAATAAAGGGACAACAAATACTTATGCTAATTTCAGGAACATTATTGTTTACCTGTGCGCTTTACATTCATTTTGTAGTACAGAAAAATAAAAAAATAATAAACAAAACAGAGGGGATTTCAGTATGATTTGTGAGAACATTGAAATTTGGGAAAATGAGGCGAGTTTATGAAAATTTCAACTAAGGGTAGATATGGTCTTAGGACTATGATTGACCTTGCAATTAATTATAATGCTGGTTACATTCCTCTTAAAGATATTGCAAAGCGTCAAGAACTGTCTGAAAAATATTTAGAACAAATAATGACTCCTTTAAACAGAAGTGGTCTTGTTAATAGTGTTCGTGGTGCTCAAGGGGGCTATACTCTTAAACATCCTGCAGAAACAATTACAGTTGGAATGGTGCTTCGTGCGCTTGAAGGCTCGCTTTCACCTGTTGATTGTATTGATAGGGGAAATAGCTGTCCTCGTAGTGAGGTTTGCATAAGCATTTTTGTGTGGAGAAAGCTAAAAGGTGCTATTGACGACGTTGTTGACAATATTACACTTGCTGATTTAGTAAAGCTTGGTAGCGAAATAAAGCTTGAACAAACTGATTATTTTATATAGGTTAATAATCAGAAAAAAGAGTGCATACCAAACCCAATTTGGTTATGCACTCTTTTATTATAGTTAATTATATTTTGTCGTTACAGCCAAGAACATTAATGATTTTATTTCTTACTAAATCTTTAATTGCTGTTCTTGCAGGTGATAGATATTGTCTTGGGTCGAAATGGCTTGGATTTTCAGCAAAATATTTTCTGATTGAACCTGTCATTGCAAGACGAAGGTCAGAGTCGATGTTTATTTTGCAAACTGCAAGCTTTGCAGCATGACGTAGCATATCCTCTGGAATACCTTGTGCGCCAGGCATAGAGCCGCCGAATTTGTTAATCATTTCAACATATTCTGGAATAACACTGCTTGCGCCGTGAAGAACGATTGGGTAGTTTGGAAGACGTTTTTGAATTTCTTCTAATATATCAAAACGAAGTCTTGCCTCGCCCTTGAATTTGAACGCACCGTGGCTTGTTCCGATTGCAATTGCAAGTGAATCAACACCTGTTTTTGTAACAAATTCTTCAACCTGTGCTGGGTCTGTGTAAGAAGCATCTTCATCAGAAACGTTAACATCATCTTCGATACCTGCTAATTTGCCAAGCTCACCTTCAACAACAACGCCTCTTGCGTGTGCATAATCAACAACTTGCTTTGTAAGTGCGATATTGTCTTCAAATGAATGCTTTGAACCGTCAATCATAACTGATGTAAAGCCACCATCGATACATGATTTGCAAACTTCAAAATCCTCGCCATGGTCAAGATGTACAGCTATTGGAAGGCCTGTGTCTTCAATTGCTGCTTCAATTAGCTTCATAAGGTATACGTGCTTAGCATATTTTCTTGCGCCAGCTGATACTTGAAGAATTAAAGGAGAATTAACTTCCTTTGCAGCCTCTGTTATACCTTGAATAATTTCCATGTTGTTTACGTTAAATGCACCAATTGCATAACCACCCTCGTATGCTTTTTGGAACATTTCTTTTGTTGTTACTAATGGCATTAGATTCACTCCTAATTAATTTATATTATAATTTTATCATAATATTACCAAAAAGCAACACTTATTTTTAAAAAAATGACTAACAATTAAAAAAAATGTATTAAAATAAATGTATAAATTAATAAAATACTTGACAATGTCATAAAAAGGTGATAATATCTATTAGCAAAGCAGAAGTTATCCACAGACACTTCTCACCTTGGGGCATTCAGCCGGCTTGGTATTATGTGATTTATTAGTGTGGATAGCATATTGCTGTATGCTATCCACTTTTTTTATTTATTTTTTACTTAAATGAAAATAAAATTAGCAATACAAATATGGAGGTGCACGTTATCAGCAAGGAATTAATGATCAATGAAAAAATCAGGGACAGGGAAGTACGTCTTATTGGTAGTGAAGGAGAACAGCTTGGAGTTGTTTCAATTAAAGAAGCGCTTGAAATTGCTAACGAAAAGAGCTTAGACCTTGTTAAAATCGCACCTACTGCGGTTCCGCCTGTATGTAAGGTTATGGACTATGGCAAGTACAAGTTCGAGCTTACAAAAAAAGAAAAAGAACAGCGTAAAAACCAAAAGGTTATAACAATTAAAGAGGTTCGTGTTACGCCAAATATTGACGACCATGATTTTTTTACCAAGGTTAATAACGCTATCAAATTCCTAAAAGCTGGTGACAAAGTAAAGGTTACCGTGCGTTTTCGTGGCAGAGAAGTCACTCACTCGAAGCTTGGTGAGGTTTTACTTGTTCGTTTTACAGAAGAGGTAAAAGAGGTTGGCGTTATAGAAAAAAGACCAAAGCTTGAAGGTAGAAATATGTTTATGTTTATCTCACCAAAAGGTGCAGAGAAATAATACTAATTCAGAATACGAAAGGAGAAGTGCTTTATGGCTAAAAATAAAATAAAGACACATAAAGGGGCAGCAAAAAGATTTAAGCTGACCAAATCAGGAAGAGTAAAAAGAGGTCACGCATACAGAAGTCATATTTTAAACAAGAAGTCTACAAAGAGAAAAAGAGGACTTCGTCAAATAGGTTATGCTTCAAGTGCAAACGAAGCAACAATCAAAGTATTAATTCCGTACAAATAATTTTAAATACTAAGGAGGTATGAATAAATGGCAAGAGTAAAGGGTGCTATGAGCACCAGAAGAAGACATAAGAAAGTATTAAAGCTTGCAAAAGGTTATAGAGGTTCAAGAAGCCGTCTTTTCAAAACTGCTCACGAAGCGGTAATGAAAGCTCTTATGAACGCATATATAGGCAGAAAACTTAAAAAGAGGGATTTCCGTACTCTTTGGATTGCAAGAATAAATGCTGCTGCTCGTGCAAATGGCTCGAATTACAGCACAATGATGAATGGTCTTAAAATGGCAGGTATTGAAATAAACCGTAAAATGCTATCAGAAATAGCTATTTCTGATGCAGGTGCATTTGCGCAACTTGTTGAAAAAGCAAAAGCTGCAAGAGTATAATAAATTCAAAGGGTATCGCATAGCTGCGGTTCCCTTTTGTTTATGCCATAACTTTTTGAAACTTTTTTCGAGGTAAAAATGATAAAAAATATTGTTTCTACAGGAAATAAAATATATAAAGAGGCTAAAAAGCTTGATAGTCGTAATTTCCGAACAAAAACAGGGCTTTTTATTGCCGAGGGTGAAAGGCTTGTTAATGATGCTATCCTTTATGGTGTAGCAGAGTATATAATAATTGATGAGAATTATGATGATATTAATTTAACCACTCTACCGATATATCGTTTTAGCAATAAGCTTTTTAATGAAATATCAGGCACGGAAAACTCGCAAGGAATTGTAGCTGTGTGCAAGATGATGGAAAACAAAAGGTTAGCAAATGTAACTGGAGATATGCTTGTTATTTGTGACGGTGTTTCCGACCCTGGAAATTTGGGTACCATAATTAGGACAGCAGAGTGTGGTGGCGCAAGTGGCGTGATAATGCTAACAGGCTGTGTTGATGTGTACAACCCTAAAACTGTGCGTTCAACAATGGGCTCTATTTTTAGAATACCACTCTATTTTGCACAGCCAGAGGATTTAGTTATGCTAAACAGCTATGAAATTGTTGTCGCAATGTTAGATGGCGCTTCGAATTTATACCAAACTGAATTTGGGCAAAATGTTGCTTTGGTAATAGGCAGCGAAGCGTATGGCGTTTCTGAAAAGGTTGCAGGTTTTGCCACAAAAAAAATTAAAATTCCAATGTGCGGTGGGGCAGAGTCCCTCAATGCTGCTGTTGCTGGTGGAATTATAATATATGAAATATTTAGACGAAAAGAACGGAGATAATTTAATGCAAGAGCTTTTATATCAAATTTGGCTTGGTTGTTTAGATGGAATTTCCGTTACGAAAATTCATCGTCTTTATGATGAATTTGGCAGTTTTCGTGCTATATATGAGGCAAGTGGCATAGAATTTACAAACATTGAAAGAATAAGTTCAGAAGATATTCGGATGATTGCAAATAAAAATCTCGACAAGGCAACAAAAATTATTGAGGATTGCAATAATTTGGGAATAGATATAATAAGCTACTACGACGAGGGCTACCCAAAAAGGCTAAAACAAATAAGTGGCGCACCTGCGCAATTGTATGTTAGGGGAAAATTGCCACCTGTTGATGAGGTTTGTGTTATAGCAATAGTTGGTGCAAGGCGTTCAAGCCTATATGGAAATAACACAGCAAACGGGCTTGCGTATGATTTAGGCAGGGCAGGGGCTGTGGTTATCAGTGGTATGGCACGAGGGATTGATACCTCGGCACATCGTGGCGCATTAAAATCAGAGTCTGACACTATTGCTGTGCTTGGCTGTGGAGTTGATGTTGTGTACCCACCAGAAAATGTGGAATTGAAAAGGATTATTGAAGGGCATGGTGCAGTTATTTCGGAATATCCACCAGGAACACCCCCAACACCCTCGAATTTCCCTGCAAGAAACAGGATAATAAGTGGCTTATCCGTTGCCACGGTAATTGTCGAGGGCAAGGTGACAAGTGGCTCTACTATAACTGCAAGACTGGCTCTTGAACAAGGGCGAGAGGTTTTTTGTATCCCAGGGAATATTGACAGCCCACTTAGTCAGGGCCCTAATATGCTAATTCGTGACGGTGCAAGGCTTGCTACTTGCGCTAAGGATATAATTATAGATTTAACAGCGGACTACCCAGAGCTTATGGTTGAAACTATTCTTGGGGAAGATGCGCAAAATAAAATTATGGACAAGAAAATTTTAAAATTGCCTAATGACCAAAAGCGAATTTTGGAGGTTTTAAAGGCTAACCACCCAATGCATATTGATGAAATTTGTCATATTACTGGGGTGGAGATAGCAGTCGCAAACCAATGCTTATTTATGCTTGAAATGAATTCACTTGTTAAGCCACTCCCTGGAAAACAGTATATTTTACGCAATGATTAAAGGAGAAACTATATGGCAGACTATTTAGTAATAGTAGAATCACCGGCTAAGGCGAAAACCATAAAAAAATATCTTGGCAAAAATTACAGCGTTATCGCATCTATGGGGCATCTTCGTGACCTTCCCAAAAGCCAGCTTGGCGTTGATGTTGAAAATAATTTTGAGCCGAAATATATAACTATTCGTGGCAAGGGAGACCTTTTATCTAAGCTCAAAAAAGAGGCAAAGTCCGCTAAAAAAGTATTTCTCGCAACTGACCCTGACCGTGAGGGTGAGGCTATTTCTTGGCACCTTGCGCAGGCGCTTGGAATTGACGAAAAACACACATATCGTATTGCTTTTAACGAAATTACTAAAACTGCTGTGCAAAGTGCTGTAAAAACTCCTCGTAATATTAACAAGGATTTGGTTGATGCGCAACAAGCACGCAGAGTTCTCGATAGAATTGTTGGCTACAAAATAAGCCCACTACTTTGGAAAAAGGTTAAAAAAGGCTTAAGCGCAGGGCGTGTGCAATCTGTTGCAACTCGCTTGATAGTTGACCGTGAGCGTGAAATTGAGGACTTTATTCCTCAGGAATATTGGACTATAAATGCACTACTTAACCAAAAAAATAAAAAAGACTCTTTTAGCGCTCGTTTTCATGGGGATAGCAAGGGAAAAATAGAACTTAAAAATGAAAATCAAGTTAATGATATTTTGCAAGTAATAGAAAAGGCAGATTACGTCGTTAAATCTGTTAAAAAGAGCGAGAAATCACGCAATCCTGCGCCTCCATTTACTACCAGCACCTTGCAACAAGAGGCATCGAGGAAGCTTAATTATACATCAAAACGCACAATGCAAGCGGCACAACAGCTCTATGAGGGAGTAGACGTAGTGGGCGTTGGCTCTGTTGGTCTTATAACTTATATGAGGACGGACTCGCTTCGTATTTCGGACGAAGCGCAGGCAGAGGCATTGGCATTTATAAAGGGCAAATATGGTGAGGATTTTGCACCGCAAACTCCGAGGGTGTATAAAACTAAGAAAAATGCACAGGATGCCCACGAGGCAGTTCGCCCAACGGACGTAACCCTTACGCCAGAGAAGGTTAAAGCATCGCTAACTACCGAATTATTTAAGCTGTATCGTCTAATTTGGGAGCGTTTTGTTGCAAGCCAAATGACAAATGCAATTTTTGATACTGTAAGCTCGGACATTTCGGCAGATAAATATATTTTCAAGGCAAGTGGCTCGAAGCTTAAATTTGCAGGCTTTATGAAGCTATATGTAGAGGGTAAGGACGAGCAGGAGGATGAAGAGGGTACAATTCCTGTTTTAACCGAGGGTGAAGGTTTAAACCTTAATAAAATAGAGGAAAAACAGCATTTTACACAGCCTCCTGCACGCTATACTGAGGCTACATTAATTAAAGAAATGGAAGAGCAAGGCATAGGCAGGCCAAGCACATACGCACCAACAATTATAACAATTTTAGCAAGAGGCTATGTTGCACGTGATGCAAAGGCTCTATTTCCTACCGAGCTTGGCATAATTATTACCGACCTTATGATAGAGCATTTTAAAAATATCGTTGACATCGAATTTACTGCAAATATGGAGGAAAAGTTTGACGAAATCGAAGACGGAAATGTTGACTGGATAAGCATTATTCGTGAATTCTACACTCCTTTTGCAATAACGCTTACAAAGGCAGAGGAAGAGATTGGCGATATTGAGCTTAAAGATGAAGTTTCCGACGTTCCTTGTGAAAAATGTGGACGTATGATGGTTTATAAAATGGGGCGCTTTGGTAAATTCTTAGCCTGCCCAGGGTTTCCTGAATGTCGCAATGCAAAGGCAATCGTTCAAGAAACAGGCGTAATTTGCCCTGCTTGTGGTGGCAATAT
>CAYVWT010000057.1:0-9534 GCA_964455565.1 uncultured Clostridiaceae bacterium
AATAGTTGCAAATGGAAAGTATGTATCGTTTATCGACACAAAATTAAATTTTTAACAACAACACCTCCAATAACATACTATAAAATGAGTATATATTTATTGGAGGTGTTTTTTTATGTATTATTATATTGCATTTAACTCAATAACATTTGCAAATAGAATTAAAAATCATTTTAGATATGATGGTGACTATGTAGGTGTAATGCACACACCAAGCCAGTTTGCCTTGGGTGGTTGCTCTTATAGTGTAAAGGTTAAGCCCCCAAAGCTACAACAGGTTCTTGCGATATCAAATGAATTTGGCTTTAAAATTAAAGGCGTTTTTCAACAAACTAAAGATGGGCAATTTTTCGAGGTAAATCTATGATATACCTTGACAATGCTGCGACCACTCTTATAAAGCCATACGCAGTAAGGCGAGAAATGGCAAAATGTATGAAACATTTTTGCGCAAATAGTGGCAGGGGTGGGCATAGGCTGTCAATTCTTGCAGGCGAAAAAGTGTACGAGTGTCGTGAAAAACTTGCAAAGCTATTTAATGTTTCAGACCCTGCAAATATTGCTTTTACAGCAAACACAACTATGGCGCTTAACCTTGCAATTAAAGGTGTTTTAAGAAATGTAACCCACGTTGTAATAAGTGGAATGGAGCATAATTCCGTGCTTAGGCCTATTATTCATAGTGGTGTTAGCTATTCGATAGCAAAGCCAAATACAAAAGGGCTTGTAACTGCAAAAAGTGTGGAGGATGCAATTGATTTCGATACAGGTCTAATTATTGTAACTCACGCTTCAAATATTGTTGGAACAATAAACCCAATAAGCGAAATTGGAGAGGTTGCGAAAAAGCATAACATTCCATTTCTTGTAGATGCGGCGCAAACTGCTGGGGTAATACCAATTGATGTGGAGTGGGATAAAATTTCAATGCTTGCATTTGCTGGGCATAAAATGCTATATGGTCCAACTGGCACAGGGGGGCTGTATGTTTCACCACAGATTAAGCTAAATACAATAATAGAGGGTGGAACTGGTTCAATGTCTGAAAGCTATATTCAGCCTGATTTTATGCCAGACCATTTAGAAAGTGGCACACTAAACACAGTCGGCATCGTTGGTCTTTTAGAGGGTGTGAAATTTGTTCTTAATAATACACCAGAGGCGATTCACCAAAAAGAAATGCATTTAACAAAAAAACTGATTAGTGAGCTTAAAAATATTAAAGGTGTAAATGTTTACGGGGCAGAGGAAAGAGTTGGAGTTGTCGGCTTTTCAGTTGATGGCTTAGACAGCGTAACCGTATGCACAAAGCTTGATGAGGATTATAACATCGCCTCTCGTGGTGGTATGCACTGCGCAGCAATAGCACATCAATCAATGGGCACAGCAAAAATGGGCTTAGCTCGGCTTAGCGCAAGCTATTTTACTAAAATGAGTGAAATTGACAAGGCAATAAATGCAGTTAATAAAATAAGCAAAAAATAACGGGATACTATACAGTATCCCACTATGATTTCTATCTTATCGTCACATTATATTTATTAAGCCAAATATTCACTTGAATTAAATATGCATATAGCTGTGGTGCAGACATTAGTTGACCAAAAAATGGCTTTGCAAGGTCTGACGGTATGTTCATAAGATCTGCAACATAATTTTTGTCTATAATTTGAAGAATAGGTGATGAGCTATCCTCTAAAATTTCTTTTAAAATTTGCTTAACCTTAACCTCGTAATTTGGGTTATGCGTTTTTGGATATGGGCTTTTCTTTCTTTCAATAACATCATCTGGCAAAATGCCTTTAAGTGCAAGCCGAAGTATTCCTTTTTCCCTGCCACCTAACGACTTCATATCCCACGGAATATTCCAAGCATATTCAGCTAAGCGGTGGTCACAAAATGGCACACGAACCTCAAGCCCACTTGCCATACTCATTCTGTCTTTTCTCTCTAAAAGCTGTGCCATAAACCACGTTATATTAAGGTAAAATATTTCCCTGCGCCTTGCCTCGTGTGAATTTTCCCCTGAAAGACGTGGGGTTTTCTCGACTGTTTCTGCATATCGCCTATTGGCATAGCTTTCTAAATCGGCATAAAAAGCCATATCGTGGGATAATATTCTTACTCTATCATTTATTGCGTGTGACCATGGAAACATTGGTGTTTCAAATGCTTTTTGTGAATGAAACCACGGATAACCTCCGAAAATTTCGTCTGCACATTCGCCTGAAAGTGCAACGGTGTGCTTTTTCTTTACCTGACTGCAATAATAATATAGTGATGAATCAATATCTGCCATACCTGGTAAATCTCGTGCTAAAACTGCCATTTCAAGGGCATTTGTAATTGTATCGGTGTCTGCAATTAAAACCTTATGACGTGTTGACAGCTCATCACACATACGCTCTGCCCATGCTTTATCGGCATCTGGCTGAAAATTGCTACGCTTAAAAAACTTTTCGTTATCCTTATAATCAAATGAATATGTATCAAGTCTTTGCCCTTTTTCAAAGGCATATTGCTTTGCAGCAATGGCTGTAATTGCGCTTGAATCAAGTCCACCAGATAAAAAAGTACATAGTGGAACGTCGGAAACAAGTTGCCTTGTTATTGCATCTCTCACAAGATACCTAACCTTTTCAGCAGTATTTGCAAGGTTATCTGTATGCTCGTGGCTAACAAATTCCCAGTATCGTCTTATTTGCATACCATCAATAGTAAAACGCAAAAAATGTGCAGGCTTAAGCTCGAAAACATCTTTGAAAACGCCTATACCTGGTGTTCTGGTTGGGCCTAATGCAAAAATCTCGGCAATGCCATTTTTATCAATTACTGCATCGACTGAGGGGTGCTGTAATAGTGCTTTAAGCTCTGAAGCGAAAAGTAGCTTGCTATCCCTTATTGCATAAAAAAGTGGCTTAACTCCGAAACGGTCACGCCCTAAGAATAGCGTTTTTTCTGCGCAGTTCCACACTCCAAACGCAAATATACCGTTAAGGCGTGTTAAACAACCCTCGCCCCATTGTATGTATGCTGCCAGCAGAACCTCTGTATCTGACTCCGTGCTAAAAATGTGTCCCATATGTTCAAGCTCATATTTTATTTCCTTTGTGTTGTAAAGCTCGCCATTGTAGGTTATAACATATTCTCTTTCCCCAATCTTGCGTGTCATTGGTTGGGCACCGCCTTCGATATCCACAACTGCAAGCCGTCTGTGTGCAATTGCGACCTCTTTGCATAGCCACATTCCACTTGCATCTGGGCCTCTGTGTTTTTGCACCTCATTCATTCTGCTTAGAATTTCTTTTTCGTTTGATAGGTCATTACTAAAATCTGCAAACCCTACAATACCACACATAAATTTAACACTCCTTTTAGTTCGTCAATTTATTATATTGAATTAATTGTAAAAATATTATATAATAACATAAATTAGTAATAATATTTTAAGTCAATGGGGTGCTGTATGAAAAGAATTCACATTTTGTTAATACTTTTGGTTGTTTCAATAATTATAATAGGTGTAGGAGATAATAAACGTAAAAATTTTTATAATAAATCATTGCAAGCTATAACTGATTCAAGGCTTACTTTAAAAGAAAATATTGGAGTGTTTAAGCTTCAATTATTCCAAAAGGTGGACAAGAAGGTATACCAAAATAATGTTTTGCTTGGAAATGAAAATGGGCTTGATTATAGTAAAGATGTTAAAAAAGTGTATAATAGTGAAAAATTTAGCCGTCTTATGGATTATCCTAATGGTTATATTGTTGACCTGCCAGCAGGTAGTGAATTCGACTTTACGCTAAGCCCAAATTATACAAAGGTGAAAAACAAATATTTCGAGGCAATGCTTGCCCGTGAATGGTCACCTTATGATGATGTAAAATGGTATTTCGATAATTACCCTAATAGGTATTTAATTAATAACGAATATTTAACATCAAATAATATTACCGTGCATAAGAACGAAACTGTAAAAATAGATGGAAGAAATGTTTTGATAATTAGCTTAACACGAAAACCATTTGCAGAGAATAACAAGCCGAACACTTATACCTATGTGTATTTTTATACAGATAGCAGAGAATATTACAGAATTATGTTCAAGGGCTATGAGTATAATGATGATTATATACGGGAATGTGAAAGAACAATTAACTCCTTTGATACGATAATTAAAAGAGGTAATGCAGAATATTCTGTTAATTGGCAGCCAGAGCTTCCTAATTGGGACGAGGCAACTAAAAAGCTATATTATGATTTGAATAATACAAATAAATTTAAATGGGGAATATTTACAAGGCAGTCAATGACAGAGGGTGTTGATTATAGGATTGCTGATTTGGAGAAAAAAATAGATTATAAATTTGACATAGTTTTAGGCTATATGTGCCTTTATGAGCCACTTCCAATTTACGGTATGGAAAAAGCTCGTGACGAGGGTAAGGCGATAGAACTTACAGTTCAAGTTTCAAATATGGAAAACGCAGGACTTTTTGGCAAAAACCCTAATTTCGAAATGTATGACGGCTTAAAGGATGACCAAATACGAAAGCTTGCAAAACAAATAAAGGAATTTGGGTCGCCAATATTATTTCGTCTAAACAACGAAATGAACAGCGATTGGACAAATTATAGCGGAATAGCCGCACTTTCAGATGCTGATATTTCAAAGGATAACTGGGTTAGAATTTATAATATATTTCAAGAGGAAAATGTAACAAATTGCATTTGGGTGTATAACCCTAATGACAAAAATTGCCCACCATGCAACTGGAATTCTTTTGCGGCATATTACCCTGGAAACAAATATGTGCATATGCTCGGAGTTACGGGATATAATACAGGTAGTTATTATATAGAAAAGTGGGCAGAAAAATGGGCAAACTTTACAGAAATATATGACTATGTTGCGTTTCAATATAATCCGCTATTTAGCAAATTTATGTGGATAATAACTGAATTTGGTTCAAGCAGTGTAGGTGGCGACAAAGTAAAATGGATTGATGAAATGTTTGCAAATCTGCATAAATACCCTAATATTAAAGCGGCTGTGTGGTGGAGCTCGGCAGATTATGACGTTACGCCTGAAAAAAAGAATATTCCTGCAAGGCGGTATTGGTTAGACGAAACACCCGAAACAACTGAAGCTTTTAAAAGAGGATTAAAATCACAACAATAGGAGGAATAATTAATGTCAAAAGAAACTGTATTGTTAAATGTAGAGGGAATGAGCTGCTTGCATTGTGAAAAAAGAGTGAAAGAGGCATTAGATGCAATTAGAGGAGTTATTTCTGTAAGTGTTAACCTTGATGAGGGAAAAGTTGCAGTAGATTATGATACAACAGGCGTAAATGAGGGGCTAATTAAAAAAACAATAGTAGAAGCAGGCTATGAAATAGTATAATAACATAATTGGGGGTGGCACAATGCAAAATAGAAAATTCGGCAACACAGGTGAGGAAATATCGGCATTAGGCTTTGGTGCAATGCGTTTACCAGAATATGAAAAAGATGGAAAATGGTTTATAGATGAGGATAAAGCGATAGAAATGATACACCGAGCGTTTGACCTCGGTGTGAATTACATAGACACAGCTTGGATGTATTGCCATGATAATAGCCAATACACAGTTGGTAAGGCAGTAAACGGCTATAAGGGGAAAAATAAAATTTTGGTTTCTACCAAATTACCAATTTGGAGTGTAAAAGAAACAGATGATTTTTGGCGCACTTTAGAGGAACAGTTAAAGCGTTTAGATGTTGATAGTATTGATTTTTACCATTTGCATGGTATTGGGAAAGATTCTTTTGAAAATACAGTTCTTAAGCTTAATTTATTAGAGCAATTAGAAAAAGCGAAAAGTCAAGGAATGATAAAGCATAAATCATTTTCCTTTCACGATAAACCAGAGGTTATGAAAACAATTATAGATACAGAAGCATTTGAAAGTGTGCTATGTCAATATAATTTGTTAGACCGTGACAATGAAGAAATGATTAAATATGCACATAATAAGGGCTTAGGAACTGTAATAATGGGTCCTATTGCTGGTGGTCGCTTGGCTGTAACATCTGAAATATTGAAGGGGTTAGTTGGCGAGGTTTCTGGTACGCCTGAAATAGCATTAAGGTTTGTGCTTGGTAACCCTAATGTATCGTGTGCATTATCTGGTATGATGAGTTTAAAAGATGTAGAAGAAAATGTAGAAATTGCATCAAGGGAAGATAAGCTTTCAAGCGACGAATGGAAGAAAATTAGCGACACATTAGAAGAAACAAAGGCACTTTCTGACCTATACTGTACTGGCTGTGATTATTGTAACCAATGCCCTAAGGAAATCAATATTTCAAAGCTATTCTATATCTATAATTTGCATAAGGTTTATGGAATAACTGAATATGCAAAGGGAGAATTTGCAAAATTAGGGGTTCAAGAAAAAACTGGAGGACTCCCAAGTAGCTGTATAGAATGTGGTATATGTGAGAAAAAATGCCCACAAAACATAAAAATTCCAGAAAAAATTAAACAGGCAATAAAAGAATTGTCATAGGAGTGGTTATATGTCGCAAATAAAAGTGCTTGTAGTAGATGATGATGTAAACATCTGCGAGTTGCTTAGGCTATATCTTGCAAAAGAAGGGTATGAGGTTTTCGTTGCGCATAATGGAGTTAAAGCAGTAGAGCTTTTTGTTGCGAATAATCCGTCTGTTGTAATTCTTGATATAATGCTACCTGGAACTGACGGCTGGCAGGTATGCAGGAACATTCGCAATTTATCAAATGTGCCAATTATTATGCTTACAGCAAAGGGAGAAACAGGTGATAAAATTGTTGGCTTAGAGCTTGGCGCAGATGATTATATGGTTAAACCATTTGAACCAAAAGAGCTTATAGCCAGAATTAAAGCTGTGCTTAGGCGATATGAAGCGGTAGAGGAAGTAAGTGGAATTGCCGAGTATGATAATTTAAAAATTGATATTGTAAATTATATGCTTGTTGTTGGTGGCAAAAATATTATGGCACCACCAAAGGAAATTGAACTTATATATTTTTTAGCATCAAATGCTAACAAGGTTTTTACTCGTGACCAGCTTTTAAACGAGGTATGGAGTTTTGACTTTTTTGGTGATACACGAACCGTAGATGTTCATATTAAAAGAATTAGAGAGAAAATAGAGGGTGCAAGCGACAAATGGGAGCTTAAAACTGTTTGGGGCGTTGGGTATAAATTTGAATTGAGGTGAACCTTTTGAAAAAAAATATATTTACTCGGCTAATGATTCTAAGCATTTCTTTGATATTGGTAAGTGCAATTGTTCTTGGTGGAATGCATTTTTTCCTTATTGGAGGATATGTAAAATCATCACGAACAAATATGATGCTACATAGTGCCGAGCAAATAAATAACCTCACCACCGAGCTTACTAACAATTTTAACCCTGCGACCGAGCGTTTTTATAGGCTTAATATCGATTTAATAGCACAAAGCTTGCAATCGTACATAGTAATTACCGATACAAATGGCAAAATAATGAGCAGTTCAAAATCTGCAAAGAAATTTTTAACAAACAACAGTATAAATATAAGTGATTTTGCAGAGGTTTTAAATGGAAAGAATTTAACAAAAACAGGTATTTATAATTCTCTTTTTGAGCAAAATATTTTAACCGTTGCCTCGCCGATAAAAAAAGACGATACTGTTTATGGGGTAATTTTTCTAAATGCACCAGTACCAGAGCTTAGCAAGGACGTATATTCACTCCTTTTCTTGCTATTAATATCAATAGCTGTATCATCAGTTTTAGGGTTTTTCTTATCGTTTTTCTTGTCGAAAAATATTTCAAACCCTATAAAAGAATTAAGCAAGGCAGCGAGGCTAATTGCAAAGGGTGAATTTAGAAAACGTGTTAAAATAAGTGATGTTGAGGAGCTTAAAGAGCTTGGAACATCCTTTAATTCTATGGCACGGTCGCTTGAAAACCACGAAAATGTGCGAACATCATTTATTGCAAATGTGTCCCACGACCTTCGCACTCCGATGACAACTATTTCAGGATTTATTCAAGGGATATTAGATGGAACAATACCGCAGGAGCGACAAAACGAATATTTGGGCATAGTTCTTGGCGAAACTAAAAGGCTGTCAAACCTTGTTAGTGGTTTTTTAGATGTGTCAAGGTTCGAGGCAGGAGAGGTAGAACTTCACAAAACCTCATTCGATATTAACGAAATGATACGAGTTGTGCTAATATCACTTGAAAATATTATCTTGCAGAAAAAAATAAATATTAATATAACATTTGATGCTGAAAATTGGTATGTATGTGCAGACGAGGTTGCAATTCACAGAGTTATTGCAAATTTATTAGATAATGCAACGAAATTTGCAGACATAGGTGGCGAATTAGAAGTAGTTGTTAAACATAATGATTATAAGACAATAATTAGCATTTCAAATACTGGTTCTGGAATTAGTGATGAAGATAAAAAATATATTTGGGATAGGTTTTATAAAACAGATAAAGCCCGAACAGTCGATAAACAAGGAATGGGACTTGGGTTATATATTGTAAAAAGTATTATTAACCAGCACGGAGAGAAAATTGAGCTGCAAAATGATGAAAACTTTACAAAGTTTACTTTCACCCTGCAAAGTGATAAAAATTAACAATTTATTCACAAATTCATATTTTCCATTTATTATAATATAATTAACAAATCGATAGGAGGAATTACAAATGTATGAAGAATTTGAAAACAAACAAGAGCAAGTAGACATTGAGCAGAAAATCAAATGGCAGGAAGACGATTATCAGACAAACAAATCGCATGAGCTATCTCGCCCACTTTATCAAGAGAATTTAGCTGAAACAACTCCTAAAAAGAAAAGTAATTTTTTGCGATATGTGGCAGTTGGTATTGCTGGAATGTTTGCTGGTGCAATAATATTTGCAGGGGCATCAGTCTATACTACCAGTAAACTGCCAAAATCATCAGGTGTTGCACAAAGCTCCAATTCTCAGGGAGCAGGAACACAAATTTCAACATTGGCTGATGGAACTTTATCTATCGTAGAGATTGCCAAAAAAGCAGGGCCATCAGTAGTAGGCGTTGTTAATAAAAAGACTGTAAACACATTTTTTGGCACGCAAGCAGAGGAACAGGGTGGCGGTTCTGGTATTATCATCAAAAGCGATGGTTATATTATAACTAATAATCACGTTATTGAAGGCGCAACAGATGTTAAGGTTGTACTTAATACTGGCAAAGAATATACTGCAAAAATAGTTGGTTCAGATGATAAAACAGACCTTGCAGTTATAAAAATTGAGGCGACAGATCTGCAACCAGCCGAGCTTGGCAAATCGGCAGAGCTTGAAGTTGGCGAGGTTGCAGTTGCGATAGGCAACCCAATGGGGCAGGAATTTGCAGGCTCTGTAACAGCAGGAGTAATAAGCGCACTAAACCGTACAATGAATGTTCAAGGCAGGCAATATACCTTAGTGCAAACAGATGCTGCTATTAAC
>CAYVWT010000058.1:0-9270 GCA_964455565.1 uncultured Clostridiaceae bacterium
CTCGCGACGTTCACCTTGGCAAGGTGACGCTCTACCACTGAGCCACTCCCGCATAATAACTTTTCTCCAACGAAAAAGATTATACAATAAATTTAATTCGTTGTCAAGTATTATTGTTAAATATTTTTATTTGTGATACAATATATCGAATATACATTGGGGTCTTATGTAAAAATTTTGGAGGTTTTATGAACAAAAGAGAGAATTTAAGAAATGTCGCAATAATAGCCCATGTTGACCATGGCAAAACTACATTAGTAGATGCACTACTTCGTCAAAGCGGAATATTCCGTGAGAACGAGCAAGTTATTGATTGTGTTATGGATAGTGGTGATATTGAAAAAGAACGTGGCATAACTATATTATCAAAAAATACTGGCGTAATTCACAATGGAATTAAAATTAATATCGTTGACACCCCAGGGCATGCCGATTTTGGTGGTGAGGTAGAGCGTGTACTTGAAATGGTAGACGGAGTGCTTCTGCTTGTTGATGCTTTTGAGGGCTGTATGCCACAAACACGCTTCGTTCTTAAAAAAGCACTTGCGAGGGATTTGAAGCCAATTATAGTGGTTAACAAGGTTGACCGTCCTAATGCACGCCCATACGAGGTTGTTGACGAGGTTTTAGAGCTATTTATGGACCTTGATGCAACTGATGAACAGCTTGACTCGCCTGTTGTTTATGCATCGGGTAGAGATGGCTTTGCAACAACCGACCCAGAGGTTGCAGGGGTTGATATGGAACCACTATTTAATATGATTTTAAGTCATGTGCCAGCCCCAGTTGGTGATGAAGAAGCACCACTTCAATTTCTTTCTTCAAACATCGATTATGATGAATATATCGGTAGAATAGCAATTGGTAGGGTTCACAGAGGGACTATTAAATATGGTCAAAATGTAACACTTTGCCGTAAGGACGGAACTTCTCAAAACTTAAAAGTTACACGTCTGTTCCACTTTGAGGGCTTAAAGCGTACAGAGGTTGAAACTGCAACTGTCGGCGATATTATTGCTGTTGCAGGTATTGGTGATATTTCAATTGGCGAAACAGTTTGCTCGCCAGATTGTTTAGAGCCACTTCCTTTTACAGAAATTGATGAACCAACACTTTCTGTAACATTTAGCGTTAATAACGGACCATTCGCAGGTAGAGAGGGTGATTATGTAACCTCTCGTCACTTAAAAGATAGGCTTGAAAAAGAGCTTGAAACTAATGTTAGCCTTCGTGTAACCGAAACAGATTCAGCAGATTCTTTCGAGGTTGCAGGTAGGGGTGAGCTTCATATTTCTATCCTTATCGAAACAATGCGTAGACAAGGCTATGAATTCCAAGTGTCACGCCCAGTTGTTATTAACAAAACAATAAACGGTAAGCTTTGCGAGCCTATTGAAAACCTTGTTATTGACGTTCCAGACGAATATACTGGTGCAGTAATGGATAAGGTTGGCTCTCGGAAGGCAGAAATGCAAAATATGCACCCAATTAACCAAGGCTACACTCGTTTGGAATTCAAAATTCCTGCTCGTGGGCTTATTGGCTATCGTAGTGAGCTTTTAACCGACACAAAGGGTACTGGTATAATGAATCATTTCCTTGACGGATATGAGCCATACAAGGGCGATATTGCAACACGTCAACGTGGTTCGCTTGTTGCATTTGAAACTGGTGAGTCTATAACCTATGGACTATTTAATGCGCAAGAGCGTGGCAAGCTGTTTATTGGTGCTGGTGTAAAGGTTTATGAGGGTATGGTTGTTGGCGAAAATGCTCGTGCAGAGGACGTTTCTGTTAATGTATGCAAACGTAAGCAAATGTCTAACGTTCGTGCGTCTGGTTCTGACGATGCTCAGCGCCTTGTTCCACCTGTTAATATGAGCTTAGAAAATTGTATGGAGTTTATAGGCGATGATGAGCTTGTTGAAATAACACCTAAAAATTTGCGTATTCGCAAAAGAATATTAGATTCAAACCTTCGTGCAAAATCAAGGAAAAAGGATTAGTGGAAAATGTCTAATAAGGATATACACATATCACAAACGGAAATAGACCGTCAGAGTGAGATAATACAAAAGATAAAAACTAAAAATGATGGCAAAAATCCGCTTGCTTATGTGTTAACCCTTGGTTGTGCACAAAATGAGAATGATTCCGAGCGCATAAGAGGTATCCTAACTGAAATGGGATACTCTATGTGCGACGATGAAAAAATAGCCGATATTGTTATTTTTAACACCTGTGCTGTGCGTGAAAATGCTGAGCTTAAAGTTTATGGATATATTGGTGCGCTTAAAAATATCAAGGCTATGCGCCCTGATATGCTAATTGGTGTGTGTGGTTGTATGATGCAACAAAGCCATATTGTAGAGCATATTAAAAACAGTTATAGGCAGGTTGATATGGTTTTTGGAACGCACACAATTCACCATTTGCCACAAATAATATATAGTGCAATAAAGCAAAGAGTTATTGATATTGAGGATACAGATGGGTATATTGTAGAAAATGTGCCACATTTGCGCACAAGTAGCATTGTTGCAAGTGTTGCGATTATGTATGGCTGTAATAATTATTGCACATACTGTGTTGTGCCATATGTTCGTGGTAGAGAGCGTAGTCGTAGGCATAATGATATTATTGCCGAAATTGAGGGCTTAGCGGCTCAAGGTTGCAGGGAAATAACCTTACTTGGGCAAAATGTGAATTCTTACGGCAAGGATTGTGGTGAGGTTGATTTTGCTGATTTGTTAAATTTGATTAGCAAAATTGATGGAATAGAGAGAATTCGTTTTGTTTCGTCGCACCCAAAAGATATTACTGATAAACTAATTTCTATTATTGCAGGTAATAAAAAGGTGTGCAGACAGCTTCATTTGCCATTCCAAGCAGGAAGCAATAAGGTTTTAGCCGATATGAACCGAAAATACACAAAAGAGCAGTATTTGGACATAATAAATAAAGTGAAAATAGCTGTTCCGAATATTGCAATAACAAGTGACATTATAGTTGGTTTCCCAACAGAAACTAATGAAGATTTTGAGCATACCTTAGATGTAATAAAGCAAGTGGAGTTTGAAATGCTTTATACGTTTTTATATTCTAAACGAAAAGGCACACCTGCTGAAAAAATGGAATTTGTATTATCAGAAGAAGAAATAAAAAAGAATTTCGACAGGCTTTTAACTATTCAAAATGAAATTTCAAATAAAAAGAACAAGGAACTGTTAAATACTGTGCAAAATGTACTTGTGGAGGGCGTTAGTAAAACTAATAATGATGCACTTTCAGGGCGTACAGAGTTTGGAAAGATTGTTAATTTCCCAGGCGATAAAGAATTAATTGGTCAGTTTGTAAACGTAAAAATTACCCTTGCGGCGACATGGTCGCTAACAGGAGAATTAATATAATTTAAGGAGAAATAAAATGAGTATAATTGAAAAAGCAAAAGAATTAGGTCAAATGTTAGCAGAAAGCAATGAGTTTGTAAAAATGAGAACAGCAGAGCAAGCACAGCAAGATGATGCAGATGCACAATTGCTTCTTATGGGCTATAATCAAAAGCGTCAAGAGCTTATGATGCAAGCGCAAAAAGAAGATATTACACCAGAAGAAATGCAAGCAATTCGCACAGAGATGGAAAGCGAATTCAACAAATTAAATACAAATGCAAATATAGTTGAATACATTGAATCAATGCAAGTATTCAATGAACTTATGCAACAAGTAAATGCATCAATTTCATACTATATTACACCACAACAAGAAGACGGCTGTGGCGGTGAATGTGGCGGTTGTGGCGGCGGTTGTCACTAATATTAAACAAAGGAGAGGAAAAAATGGCGGAGCTATCACCAATGATGAGGCAATATTTTGAAATAAAGGAAAAGTATAAGGATACTATACTTTTATTTCGCCTTGGTGATTTTTACGAGATGTTCTTTGATGATGCAATTATTGCCTCCAAAGAATTAGAGCTTACCTTAACTGGCAGAGATTGTGGACAAGAGGAACGTGCGCCAATGTGTGGCGTTCCTCACCATGCTGCACAGCAATACATAGACAGGCTAATAGAAAAGGGGCATAAGGTTGCAATATGCGAACAGGTAGAGGATGTTTCTGCCTCAAAAGGAATTGTAAAGCGTGACGTTACCCGTGTTGTAACCCCGGGAACTGTTACAAATTCTGGCATGTTAGATGATAAAAATAATAACTTTTTATGTAGTGTATTTTTTAATAATAACACTGTTGGAATGGCTTTTGTAGATATTACAACAGGAGATTTATTTGCCACAGAAATTGATGGGAATATAAGCTCTGTAATGAGCGAATTATCTCGATATAACCCAACAGAAATAATTGCAAATGGGGGTTTATTTTCAGATGTAAAGCTTATTTCGAAAATAAAAGAGCGGTTTAATTGCTCAATAGAAAATGTAAACGATGCGTTTTTTACGCTTGATTTTGCACAGGACAAGCTTTTTGGTCAGTTTAACAAAGAAATTTCAGAATTACCCGTAGCGGGAAAAGAAGGGTGCGCTATTGCAGTTGGCGTGCTACTTGAATATTTATCACAAACACAAATGTGCAGGCTTCCTCACATTTCAGAAATACTGTTTTACAATGATGGACAGTTTATGGATATAGACTTTTCAACAAAACGCAACCTTGAAATTATCGCAACTATGCGTGAAAATAAACGTCGTGGCTCACTGCTGTGGGTGCTTGACGATACACAAACATCAATGGGCGCACGAATGTTAAAAGGGTGGCTTGAAAAACCGTTAATTAGCCCTGCGCAAATACAAAAACGGCTGACGGCAGTTGATGAGCTTGTAAAAAACCCAATTCTTCGTGGGGAACTCCGTGCAGAGCTTGGCACAGTGCAGGACATCGAAAGGCTACTTAGCAGAATAGTAACTGGTAGCGCAAATTGCCGAGATATTTCGGCTCTTGGGAATTCATTTAAACCAATTCCAATAATGTATGAAAACATTTCAAAGGCAACCTCGACAATGCTTTGCGAGGTTACAAATAATATAGATTTATTAGATGATATTTGCTCACTAATTCAAAGGGCAATAATAGATAATCCGCCCTTTTCCGTTCGTGAGGGTGGCATAATTCGTGAGGGCTTTGACGAACAGGTGGATATTTTCCGAAATGCTATGACAGAGGGCAAGCAGTGGATTGCCTCAATGGAACAAAAAGAGCGAGAAATAACAGGAATTAAGAACCTCAAAATTTCTTATAATAAGGTTTTTGGATATTTCATAGAAGTGTCTAAATCCAACATACCAAATGTTCCAGATAATTACACTCGCAAGCAAACACTTGCAAATTGCGAAAGGTATATAACAGGCGAGCTAAAAGAAATCGAAAACAAAATTCTTGGTGCAGAGGAGCGAATATGCCAGTTAGAATATTCAATATTTTGTGATGTTCGTGAAAAGGTTGCAGGGGCGAATATTCGCATACAAAAAACAGCAAAAGCACTTGCAACAATTGATACGCTTTGTTCGTTTGCAGAGGTTGCCGCAAAAAATAACTATTGTATGCCTGAAATTGACATAAGCGATAGGATAAATATAAAAGATGGCAGACACCCAGTTGTAGAAAAAATGCTAAAAAGCCAAATGTTTGTTCCTAATGATACCGTGCTTAATAATTCAGATAGCTTAGCGATAATAACAGGCCCAAATATGGCAGGTAAATCTACATATATGAGGCAGGTTGCATTAATTGTGCTTATGGCACAGGTTGGAAGCTTCGTTCCTGCAAATTCTGCTGAAATTGGCGTTGTAGATAAAATTTTCACCCGTGTTGGCGCAAGTGATGACCTTGCCTCTGGGCAAAGTACATTTATGGTGGAAATGAACGAGGTTGCAAATATTTTAGATAACGCAACAGCAAGCAGCCTTTTAATTCTTGATGAAATAGGCAGAGGCACAAGCACATACGATGGGCTTAGCATAGCGTGGGCAGTTGTTGAATACATAGCTGATACTAAAAAATTAGGCGCAAGAACACTTTTTGCAACACATTATCACGAGCTTACAGAGCTTGAAGAAAAAATTAGTGGGGTTAAAAATTACTGCATTGCAGTTAAAAAACGTGGTGACGACATAACCTTCCTTAGGAAAATTATTCGTGGAGGAGCAGATGATAGCTATGGCATTGAGGTTGCAAAGCTTGCAGGCGTGAAAAATGAGGTAATAAATAGGGCGAAGGAAATCGTTAAAACATTAGAATTTAACGATATAAATAGAACTGATATAGTTAAAATGAAAGAAAAAAGGGAAGAACCTGACCAAATTGGTTTAATGTCATTTAGTGGTAGTGAAATAGTAGATGAGCTTAAAAAAATAGATGTTACAACCCTAACGCCGATTGAGGCACTTAACAAACTATATGAAATGAAATTAAAAGCGGAGGGATTATGAGCAAAATTCATATTTTGACGGCTGATGTTTCAAATAAAATAGCAGCAGGTGAGGTTGTTGAACGCCCTGCCTCTGCTGTTAAGGAGCTTATAGAAAATGCAGTAGATGCAGGTGCGACCGCTATTACTGTTGAGGTCAAAAACGGTGGCATTTCGTATATTCGTGTAACAGATAATGGAACTGGTATGGAGTATGATGATGCAATAACAGCATTTTTGCGCCACGCAACAAGTAAAATTACAAGCGAGGGCGATTTGGAACACATTTCAACCCTTGGTTTTCGTGGTGAGGCGCTTGCAAGTATTGCCGCTGTTTCACATATAGAGCTTATGACAAAAACTGAAAATAATGATGGAGTATATGTCGAGCTTGATGCTGGTGAGATAGTACGAAACGAAACAGTTGGTTGCAAAGTTGGAACTACAATTGTTGTTAAAAATTTATTTTATAATACCCCTGCAAGAATGAAGTTTCTTAAAAAAGATAAAACCGAAACAGGTTATATTTCAGATATTGTAGAACGCCTTGTGCTAAGTAATCCACATATATCGCTCAAGTATATTGCAGATGGAAAGGAGCAATTATTTTTCGGTGGTGATGGCGAGCTTAAATCCTGCGTTTACAGTGTATACGGCAGGGATTATGCAAAGGCTGTTAGCGAAATCGAAAGAAATATAACTAATATTAAGGTTAGTGGGCTTGTTGGCAAAGCAGAGGTTTCAAGGGGAAACCGTTCATTTCAAAGCTTTTTTGTAAATGGTAGGTACGTTAAAAATAGGGCGCTTACATATTCAGCAGAGGCGGCATATAAAAATATACTTATGGTAGGCAAGTTCCCTTTTTTTGTTATTCATATAAATATTCCTTTTGAAGTGGTAGATATTAATGTTCACCCAACAAAGCAGGAGGTTAAATTTGCAGACGAAAGAGCAGTTTGTGATGAAGTGTATTGGGCAATTAAATCTGCCATTACTGAAAATGCAGACACAGTAAGACGAGATATAATTACTTCAAAACAGCCAACGTTTAAAGTGCCTATTTTTGAAAATAGTATTAAGCAAATGCCAATTAGTCTATTGCAGCCAGCAAAGCAAAACAAGATGGCAGAGCCACCTGTCCCATATATTTCTGTGGTAGAGGAAGAACAGCCTGCTATGCATAATTATAAAATAGTTGGACAGCTTTTTGACACATATATTATAATAGAAATTGAAAATAAAATAGTTTTAATTGACCAACACGCTGCACACGAGCGTATGCTATACGAAAAATTATTAGTATCAAAAGGGCAAAAGCAAATATCCTCCCAAATTCTTTTATCACCTGTTGCTCTAACATTTTCGCCTAAGGAATTTTCTTTGTTAAAAGAAAAAATGGATTTATTTACAGGTTTAGGTTTTGAAATAGAGGATTTTGGAAATAATGCTATATTAATAAGGCAAACCCCAATTGAATTAGGCGAGGATGGGTTAAAATCACTAATAATTGAGCTTTTAGGCAAAACTGGCAATAATTTAAGCTCTAACCGTGAGGACGAAATGCTTTACACAATCGCTTGCAAGGCTGCCGTTAAGGCAAACAGGAAATTGCAAGAGCGTGAAATAATTACTTTAATTGATGATGTTATAAGGACTGACGGAGTTAATACCTGCCCACACGGTAGGCCACTTATGATAACAATTACAAGATATGAGCTTGAAAAAATGTTTAAAAGGGTGCAATAGATGGAACAAAATATGAAAAAACCATTAATCGTTATAACAGGCCCAACTGCCTCTGGCAAAACAGCGCTATCCATTGAAACAGCGCAGAAAATTGGTGGCGAAATTGTAAATGCTGATTCTATGCAAATTTATAAATATATGGACATTGGAACAGCAAAACCCACAATTGAGGAAATGTGTGGCATACCACATTATTTAATTGATGAAATAGAGCCTACTGATAAATTTTCTGTTGCCCAGTATTGCGAAAGGGCAAGGGAATATATTGATTTAATTCACAAAAAAGGGAAAATACCAATTTTAGTTGGTGGTACAGGTTTATATATTGATTCAGTTGTGTATAATATAAAGTATGGTGAGGGAGGCGCAGACGAAAATTATCGCAGTGAGCTAAATGCCCTTGCTGATAAAAATGGCAATGAGTATATTTATGGGATGCTTGAAAAAATAGACTTAGAGTGCGCCATAAATCTTCATATTGCTGATAGAAGAAGAATAATTCGTGCGCTTGAGGTATTTCACACAACAGGCGAAACAATAACAGAGCAAAAGAGGAAATCTCGCCTTGTTCCAACAACCTATGAAACTAAAATGTTCGCAACTAATATTGACAGAGAGGTTTTATACCAGCGCATTAACAAAAGAGTTGATGTAATGCTTGAATTGGGCTTGGTACAAGAGGTTGAAAACCTTTTAAAGATGGGAATTAGTGAAAATACTACTGCAATGCAGGGAATTGGGTATAAAGAAATTCTTGCATATTTAAAAGGCAATGTGCCACTTGACGAGGCAGTTAAAATGATAAAGCAAGGTAGTAGGCGTTATGCAAAACGTCAATTAACTTGGTTTAGGAGAAATAAAGATATAAAATGGATAAATCACCTTGAAAGCATCGAAAAATAATGTATAATTATTATACGAGGAGGAGTTAAGTCTGAAAAAAGCTTTCAGACTTAACCGCTTGAATTTATTGCACCTGCGAAATTTTCGCATTTGGCGAAACGCAGATGTACAAATGACCATTTACACGCCTTATCTGGCTCACGATTTGGGGTTGGTCAAAAGTTTCATAAAATCTTGTGAGCCCGAAAGGCTAATGGTCA
>CAYVWT010000059.1:0-9077 GCA_964455565.1 uncultured Clostridiaceae bacterium
AATCCAAATAAAAATTTTCAAGCCATTTTGCCTGTTTTTTTACATCATACCCTGCAAGCTCGACATAGCTTTCGGTATTTTTCCTTTCATATCCATCCTTGTATTTTAAAATTTCATCTGCCCAAAATTCTGCGCTCTTATTTAATGAAATAAATTCACAAAGACCTGTAATATCGGTTTCCGTAGTAATGGCATCCGAGAAAAAGCATTTGAGCCCAGCTGTTTGCGCCTCGACACCTACAACAGGCAACCCCTCATAATGTGATGGAAGCAAGAATATATCGAAGGCTTGCATTAGCTGGTTTATGTCTGAACGAAGCCCAACAAACATAACAGCGTCCTCTAAGCCTAACTTTTTAACCTTTTCCCTTATCCCCTCTTCAAGAGAGCCCTTGCCTATAAGAAGGAGCACAGCATTTTTATCCTTGCGATGTATTTCAGAAAATATATCGATTAAAAACACGTGATTTTTTTGAAGCTCAAACCTTCCGATATTTGCAATAACAAATTTATCCTCTATATTTAGCTCTTTTCTTTTTTCGTCCCTTATTTCCTTGTTGAAAATGAAATTATCTACGATAACTCCGTTTAAGATTACTCTATAATTTGGCTTTTTTAGCATATTTTTGCCATAGACAAATGCACCTGCTGCATTTGAACACGCAAAATAATAATCAGCGCAAAAGCGTAGTGGCAGCCTTGTAATCTTTTCGGTAAACCCCTTTATGGTATTATCAACCGATGTATAGTGGGCGTGGATAACAGCAGTTTTTACTCCACACAGCTTAGCAATTGTTAAATAAACAAAGCCTATGCTTGTAAGATGCCCATGCACAACCTCATATTCCTTGTGCTCTTTAAAAAACTTAAATAATGCCTTTATGTATTTAAAAGTGTTTTTAAAAAACAGGCGTGGCATAATATATATTCTGCCACCTAATCGCCTAATTTCATCATCAAAAACGCCAGGTTCCTCATAATTAAGCAAAAAATCGAACTGCACCTTTGAATGGTCAATATTTCTATAAAAGTTCATTATCATAGTTTCTATTCCACCAAAGTGCATTTTACCTACTATAATTAAGACTCTTTTAGGCTCCACAACATCCACTCCTCTAATTTTAAACGACTATATTTTTACTTTGATAATCTTCTTTTTGCTTTACACCATCCGAGCTTTCCTTAGTGAACACAATTTTAATAGTCAACAAAATAAGCTTCATATCAACCCAAAATGAGTAATCTCTGATGTATAGCAAATCGTACAGAGTTTTATCTTGTGGGCTTGTATCATATCTTGCATAAACCTGCGCCAGCCCAGTAAGCCCAGCCTTTGTAAAAAACCTCTTTTCATAGTTTTCTATTTCTTTGCAAAATTGGTCTACGAATACTTGGCGTTCTGGCCTTGGGCCTACAATACTCATTGAACCAAACAGAATATTAAAAAGCTGAGGTAGTTCATCTAACCTTGTCGAACGAATAACCTTGCCCACCTTTGTAATTCGTGGGTCGGAGGTTGTTGCAAGTGTTGGGCCTGTGGACTTTTCGGCATTTTCAATCATCGTTCTAAATTTATATACGTTAAACTTCTTTTTATTGTATGTAAGCCTTTCTTGCAGGTAAAAGATAGAACCTTTTGAATCTAATTTAATAGCAAGTGCAACAATAATCATTATTGGAAATGTTATAATAATGCCACTTAAAGCTGCAATAATGTCAAATGCTCTTTTTACTACTATTTGAAATTTAGTAAGCCCAAATGGCCTAATTCTAAGCGCAGGGGTATCATCAAAATTAACAGTTTCATTCTTCATAAAACTAATATTATATAAATTCGGCATAAAATAAACTTCTTTTCCCTCGGATACTGCTTGGGATAAAAACCTGTCCCTCAATTCTTCTGGAATTGAAGGCGAAATGAAAATACTTTCATATTCTTTGAACTTAGTATTTATAAACAGCTCGATTTCTTCTTCATCTTCTACATCAATTTTGTTATACCACGCTTCGTATAATTCCACATACGAATATTTAATTTTTCTTGCTAAAGAATCATCAACATTTTTTGATTCAATAACTAAAAGCTTTTGTTTGCCTTCTAACATCCTAACCAACAAAAGAAGTATTAGCTTCCATAATACTAAAAATTCAAACATTAAAAGTGGCATAATAAACATAAACGCTTCTTGATTTATAACTAAAAATGTTCCAAATGCAAAGTTTAATACAATAATGCTAACGGTGGATATAATAACTACTAAAAATGTAGATAATACTATCCCATATTTCTTGCGATTTTGGGTAGTATAAAAATCATAAACATAAAACATAAAAATAGTAATTAAAGAATAAAGAAGAGCTATGGGTATATTAAAAGGATTAGGTAGCCCGAGTAACGACAGTATCTCATTTGAAAGAAAATAGCTTGCAATTACAATAAAAAAATCAATACAAATAATTACAACGTCCATCAAGATATTGTTGTATAATTTAATATTCATAAACACTCTCCGTTTCTTTTTCTAAATTTTGTCAACAATTATATATTATTTAAAATTATATCATAAATTTTTGCAAATTTCAACAAATTTCAACAAGCATACATACAAAAATATATTCGCCCCCTCAATAATATTGCAGGGACGAATATATGTTATGATTGACAGGATTTTAATAATTATGGTACTATGACATTATAATTTAATTACCAGAAACTGTTGCATATGGCCAACTAATAATGCCCCCAAGATTTTTAACATTAGTATAGCCCATTTTGTTTAGCAGTCCCAATGCAGATTTTGCCCTTGCACCACTGTGGCAATACACAATTATTTCTGCATCTTTATCAGAAGCAATCTTGCTGATTTTAGTAGATAGGCTGTCAAGCGGAACTAAAACGCTACCATCTATCCTAATACTTTTGTGTTCCTGCATAGTTCTAACATCAAGCAAAACAACACCTTTACCCTCTGTAAGACGTTTTTTTACATCACTTGCAGAAATGGAGTTTGAGTTAAACTTTTCAAATAGTAAATTAAACATATCTTCACTTTCCTTACATATATTTTTTAGGAGGATTACAATGTTAAACAATAGTGATATAGAATTTTTGCCACCACATTTACATTTTTACTCTAAGTTAGGCACCGACGAGCAAAAGCTTATTACTCAAAACACAGTAATTAGGCATTACAGCAAAGGGGATGAGCTTTTAAACGGGGTTTCAGAGTGTAGTGGGCTTATTATTGTGAAAAATGGCCAACTACGGGCATACTACATATCAGAAGACGGTAAGCAGATAACACTTTACAGGCTTTTAGAGGGTGATGTTTGCATTATGTCGGCCTCGTGTGTGCTAAAAAACATCACATTTGATGTAAGCCTTGAATTTGAAAGTGATAGCGATATATATATTATCCCAATAAATGTTTGGAGTAATTTGAGTAACACCAATTTACTTATAAAGGAATATGCTATGGAGCTTATGGCTTCTCGCTTTTCTGACGTTATGTGGGTTATGGAACAGCTTGTATTTAAAGGTATTGGTGAGCGGGTTGCAACTTTTTTAATAGACGAATCTGCATTGCAACAGTCAAATACTCTTGCAACCACCCACGAGGTTATAGCTAAAAACCTTAGCACCGCACGAGAGGTTATAAGCAGAACCCTTAAACATTTTGAAAACGATGGTGTTTTAGAGCTTTCTCGTGGTGCTATAAAAATTATAAATTTCAAGAAATTGAGGTCATATTAACTCCTATTAAAAACAAGTTGCAATGCACCCATTGGGCAACTTTTAACACATTTGCCACATTTTATGCACTTTTCTTCATCAACAATTGGTGCGCTATTTCCATTTTGAATTAACGCATCAACTGGGCATACAACAACAGACGGACATTTATGATTTTGTGGGCAACGAGCCTCATAAACCTTTAATTTCATTTATATCACTCCTATACATTAAGCATTTTTTTAAGTTCTTCTTTTGGTTTAAAACCAATTACTTTATTAACTACCTTGCCACCTGATACAACAGCAATAGTTGGTATGCTTGAAACATTGAACGATGAAGCAAGCTCCATTTGTTCATCAACATTGATTTTGCCTACCTTTGCTTTGCCTTGTAGCTCACCTGCTAATTCATCAATTATTGGCCCAACCATACGGCATGGCCCACACCACGGTGCCCAAAAATCTAAAAGCACTGGCGTTGTTGAATTTATAACCTCTTTTTCAAAATTTTCTTTTGTAATTGTTAAAACTGATGTTGCTGACATAAAATTCACTCTCCTTTTCTAATTTAAGTATATTATAGCTCATTTAAAATTTAATATCTGTGACTTGGTCACTTTAATTTATTTATTGCTTCTAATATGGCTTCCTTATTTGTTGCACCTGGGAAAGTTGTTGCTATACTGCCATCTCTATCAATTATAAAGGTGGTTGGAAACCCATTTACCTTATACTTCCCAGATATTGCTCCATTTTCGTCTAATAACACATTAAGCCTAATTTTATTATCATTTAGATATTTTTTTACAGTATTAATATCCTCCTGCACATCAACTGCAAGAATTACTGCATCATTTCCTTTTTCAAGCTCAATGTTTAGCTGGTTAAAATCTGGCATTTCCACCTTGCAGTATTTGCACCATACAGCCCAAAAATTTAGCATAACTATTTTGCCTCTATAATCTGATAATTTTACCTGCTTACCATTTATATCATTTAACGCAAAATCAGGCGCTAAGGCTTTTTGCCCTTGAGTTATAGCTTGTGGTGCATTAGTTATTGGTTTATTATTCGCATAAAGAGTATAAATTGCGCCAAATAACAACCCTACTGCAACAGTCCATATTGCTAAATTAAGCTTAGAATTCATAGAAAATACCTCCTAAAAATTTATATATTTAAGACTATCAGTAAAGACCAATACCCCTGCAATAATTAAAAGCAAGCCCGACAAAATGCTAATTAACCTACTATGTTTTTGGATTTGTTTAAAAGCAACCTTAACATTTTCAAAAATAATTGCAGATATAACAAAAGGTATTGCAAGCCCAACTGAATATACAAAAAGTAACAACATTCCACCAAGCATTGTGTTTGAATTACTTGCCAAAGCCAGAGCTGAACCTAAAAACGCACCCAAGCACGGTGACCAGCCAAACCCAAATACAATACCAAACAAGATTGAACTAAAAAAATTCAAATTATTTATTTTATAGTCTATTCTTTTTTCTATATTCATAAAATTCAGCTTTAATATTCCAGCAAAGTTCATACCAAATACTATCATTACTACACCGCTTATTTTTCTTATTATATCCTTATGAATAGCTAAAAAATTCCCTATTGCTGTTACCGTAGCACCAAGCAGAACAAATACGATAGTAAACCCAACCACAAAGCCGATAGAATTTACAAGCAATGTATTTTTCGTATTTTTACCTTCTACACCTGCTAAATATATAAAATATATAGGTAGCATAGGCAATATGCATGGGGATATAAAAGTTAATATCCCCTCAAAAAATGTAAAGACAAAAGAAAATATATTCATTTTTTCACCTCAACTAATTTTAACATAAATTTATTAAATGTAAGTAACTTTATCACATAAGAATATAAGCCGTCTGCAAAAAGACAGACGGCTTATATTCTTATTTTAGAGCTTCTTTAATCTTTTCAAAACTATATCCTGGTGCAACATTTCCTATCTCTTTCATTTTAGTTTCCTTTGGCACATTTTCTGGTATTTTAAAAGCCCTATAAATTTCCTTAATATCAGTTTTAGAAAGCTCTGCCACTTCTTTAATAGTCATATATCCCTTAACTTCATCAATTTTCAAGGTCTGCCCCTCTTTAATCTTTTCAGGCAAGAGATTATATACACCAAAAGATTGACTTACTAAAATAGGAACGAAAAATAGAGCCAATACTAATATTATAGCTATAACTGGCTGTATAATCCTTTTGCCTTGTTTTAGCTCTAATGCACCTGATTTTGGGCAATTTAGCACACAGGTTTGACAGTTTATGCACTCGGCTGTTTTAACCTCAACACTATGCTGAACATCAATATTAGTAGGGCAATTTTGTGTGCATAACCCACAGTCAATACATTTTTCCTCGTTACGAACTACCCTATAAGGGCTAATTTTACCAATAATGCCATATAATGCACCCATAGGACACAGGTATTTACAGAAAAACCTATCATACATTAACGAACCTACAACAGAAATTGAAAGTATAATAAGCCCAACTGCTGATGATTCCCAAACACTTTTTAACCCCTCTGGCAAATGAGCGTATGCCGCCCAAGGGTCGTATGGTGACATCCAAAGCCCTGCTGTAATCCATGCATAAATAACTGTTATCAAAAGCACTATGTATTTTAAATATCTTAGCGGTTTATCAATAATTGATGGCATTACAAGGCTTTTACCAAATATTTTTTGCCCTATCTTCGCAAAAAATTCTTGCAAAGCACCAAACGGACATAAAATACCGCAAAAGCTCCTTCTAAATGCTATCGCAAGTACTAATGTTATTGCAAATAATATTAGTGTCCCTGAAAAAATCTTGCTTATGAATGTGCCAGATTGAAAAAATGTGTACAGGCTTTCAATGCCACCATACGGGCATAAAGCATGTATTGACGGAGCAATATTACCACCCAATACTTGATGTAAATACGAAGCTGTGGTTATCCATATTAGGAAAATTGATAATATAGACCATCTTATAATTTTAACTGCTTTGTTACTCACAAAAACACCCCTTTTTTGTTATATAAATATAATAGTTCAATTTTTATACCCCCATAGGGTATATTATACCTCTCAAATTTCCGTTTGTCAACTATTTAAAATAATTATATGCAAAAATGGATAAAGAAAACTTATAAGCTTCTAAGCATAGAATATAATTCTGGTATTTTCTTTTCAGCATTAACAGGCTTTAATGCTTTATCTGTCCACGCATGCATTGTTTCACCTGTTGCCAGCAGTTTATTTTCCGAGGCATTTAGCACCTCATACGAAAAGCATACCCTAACACGAGATAAGCTTTTTATGCCTGTTATAATTAAAATATTATCCTCATATTTTGCAGGGCTTTTAAACTGGCAGTTTATCTCGACCAACGGCAAAATAACTCCACTATCCTCAACGCCAGAATATGAAGTACCCAAGCTTTTTAAAAATTCCGTTCTTCCTACCTCAAACCAAATAGGGTAATTCGAATGATGTACTATTCCCATTTGGTCGGTTTCTGCATACCTTACTGTTAAATATGTTTTTGATTGCATTATTTCGCCCCTTTTATATATTAGAATTATACTAATATAATGCCAAAAAATCAAGGATGCAAACTAAATAGTTTACATCCTTGATAAGGTTTAATAAAATTACAAAATATTATAGATTGAATAATAATTCTGAATAAGTTGGGAATGGCCAAGCATCTTTTGCAATAATTGTTTCAAGCTTGTCAGCATCTTCTCTTAATGCTTCCATTGCTGATACAACAACTGTTTGATAGCTTTTTGCCTCTGCAAATAAATCTTTTTCTGAAGTTGCTGTAGCTACTGCAGCTTCAAGCTTTGCAATACCATCATTAAACGATGTAGTAAGTGCAGATATATTTGCTAAAACTGCTTGTTGTGCAGAAGCTGTTGCGCCTGCAGTTTTAATAGCATTTATTGAATCTGCTAATTCTTTTGCATATCTAAATGCTGTTGGCAATATTTCACCCTTCGCCATAGAAATCATTGTTAATGCTTCTATATTGATTGTTTTTATATAATTTTCAAGCAATATTTCGTATCTTGACTCAATTTCTGCGTCAGATAATACACCATGCTTTATGAATACAGCCTTGTTCTTTTCTTCAATGAATACTGGGATACATTCAACAGTCTTTTTAATGTTTTTAAGTCCTCTTTTTTCAGCTTCCACAACCCATTCATCTGAATAGTTGTTTCCGTTGAATATAATGCGCTTGTGCTCTTTTACAACTCCTGCTAAAATATCTTGTATTTCAGCATTAAAGTCGCTCGCTTTTTCAAGACGGTCAGCAAATGCCATAAGAGATTCTGCAACAATTGTGTTTATAACAAAGTTTGCGCCTGCAATAGAAGCAGTTGAACCAAGCATTCTAAATTCAAATTTATTACCAGTAAATGCAAATGGTGATGTTCTGTTTCTATCTGTAGAATCTTTTGGAAGGCTTGGAAGAACTCTAACGGTTGATTCCATTATGTCTGCAACCTTTTTGCCCTTTGCTTTTCCACTTTCAAGTTCTACCAATATATCTGTTAATTGGTCGCCCAAGAACATTGAAACAATTGCAGGAGGTGCTTCGTTAGCGCCTAATCTGTGGTCGTTTCCCGCACTTGCGATAGACAATCTTAGTAAATCTGCGTATGTATCAACTGCCTCGATTACTGCGCAAAGGAACACAAGGAATTGAATATTATCGTGAGGTGTTTTGCCTGGTTCAAGAAGATTTTGCCCGTCATTTGTAGACATTGACCAGTTATTGTGCTTACCAGAGCCATTAACACCTGCAAATGGTTTTTCATGTAAAAGACAAGCAAGGTTGTGTCTTTGCGCTATCTTTTTCATAAGCTCCATTGTAAGTTGGTTGTGGTCTGTTGCTACGTTTGAAGTTGAGAAAATTGGTGCAAGCTCGTGTTGCGCAGGTGCAACCTCGTTATGCTTTGTTTTTGCGCTTATTCCAAGCTTCCAAAGCTCTAAATCAAGCTCTTTCATATATTCTGAAACCTTTTCTTTAATGTTACCAAAGTAATGATCTTCAAGCTCTTGACCTTTTGGTGCCATTGCGCCAAATAAAGTTCTGCCTGTAAGTATTAAATCCTCACGTTTGCTGTAAAGATCTCTATCTATAAGGAAATACTCTTGCTCTGGTCCTACTGTTGTAGTAACTCTTGTAGCTGTTGTATTGCCGAAAAGACGTAAAACCCTAAGTGCTTGGTGGTTAATTACCTCCATTGAACGAAGTAGTGGTGTCTTTTTATCAAGCGCTTCGCCTGTGTATGAATAGAA
>CAYVWT010000060.1:0-1210 GCA_964455565.1 uncultured Clostridiaceae bacterium
TTTCAACAATATAACTTGCAGCCGTGATATTAGCTGCATTGCTTGCGCCTGTCTTGATAACAATGCAATCAAATCCATTGTTGATGTCAAGTTTTGCAGGGTCTATGCAAAATACAACCTTTTTATTTTTAAGTGCTGCATCAGGTGTGTAGCTAACCGCATCAGTTACCCTTGTTAAAGCATCACTTGCAGATGTATCTAAATTTACATAAATAGGCACTGCGTTTGTAATAGCTTTACTTGATGTTCCTGCTACTGCTGTTGCTTGCTCTATTGTTAGTGCAGGCGGTGTTGCATGTCCTTGCGTAATATCAACAACAATTGACACACAGCAAAGATTTTTAAGGCTGATATATACTCCTGTTCTTCCTGCTGCATCTGCCGCAGGGTTAAGTGCTTGTATTGGTCTTAATTCCTCTGGGATTTCAAACATAATTTTTTACCTCCAAAATTTTATTTTAAAATAAGAGGGCGAATTAACGCCCTCGCTTGACTATGCTCTTGTTGCTAATGTTACGAATGGTGATAATGTATTGCTGCCCTTTGCAGGAGTTATTGCTGTTTTAGGCATTGGCTTACCATTTGCACGATAAACAAATCTAAATGTATTCTCGCCATATAGGAAGCGAACGTGGATTGATTGTTGTGCATCAATGCCACCTTTTTCAATTAGACGATACTTTGACATATCGGCAAGTACAAGGTCGCCAACTGTACCAAGTGTTGAAGCTTGTTCAATTGGTATCATTGGTCTGCCAAACAATCTTGCTACGCCATCAGCTGTAACGCCCGCAGGAGTGAATACTGGAACGCCTGTCGCACCTGTTGCTTGATACATTGTGTAAATCTGTGGTTCTGCATCAATATTGTAATACCATACTGCATTTGCTCTGCTTTTTGGTGTCAATCTTGCCCACATATTAAGCACGTTTGCGTATGTGATTGTTTTTGCTGCTTGGTTATTTTCTTTCGCAACTGTAATTAAAGCACCCGAATTAAGAATACCAAGAGGCATACCTACTCCACTACCAGTTAAAATTGCATTATCAAGGTTATAAGCCATTTCCTCTGTGAAGATTTCAGGCAATAAAGAACCAAGTTGAGTACTGTCTGCAAGCATTTCTTCTGTTGCGTAACAAATAGCTGTCAATTTATCAAGTTCAATTTCAAGCTTGCCAAATTTAGGCTTAGATGCTGTAACTGTATCAGC
>CAYVWT010000060.1:1310-4668 GCA_964455565.1 uncultured Clostridiaceae bacterium
CCTTTGTTTTTCCATATTTTCGCATCTGCATTTCTTGGCTCTGCGAATAACTTTGCAGGTTCATCAAGTAACTTGTTTTCATCAACAATTTTAGCATTTTTAACTGCAATATCAATCTTGGCTTGCAACTCTTGCTTTTCAGCTAATAGCTTTGTTTCGGTTGTCTTTTCCTCGTCTGTCAATGCTCTGCCCTCTGTTGTCGCTTTGTTGTAAATTGCTAATAGTTCTTGGTTTTTCGCTTTCAGTAGTTCTGTGAAATTCATTTGCAATTCATCTCCTTTTTAATGTTTAATATTTTTGTATGTAAAGCTGAAATTTCAGCATTGCAACCCTTATTTTCGGGCATTAAAAAACCACCATCAAGGGCGGCTAATATTGAATTTGTGCCAGTGTTAAATTTAAGACTATTAAAAATAAGTTTCGCACCTTTTATAATGCCATTGGTTACACTATCATCTTGCTCTTCTTCATATAATGTGCCATCTGCAAAACCATTCTCAATTGCTTTTTTTGTACCCATCCAACATTCGCTATCCATAAGGTCGCTTATTTCTTTTCTTGTCAAGCCTGTTTTGAGTTCATAAACATTTATAATCGTTTCTTTTACCTCGTTTAGAACATCAATAGCTTTTTGCATATCCTTGACCTCGCCTGCTGCATAAGTTGCAGGGTTATGTATCATCATAATACTTGCAGGCGACATTAAAATCTTATCCCCTGCCATTGCTATTACCGAGGCAGCAGAAATTGCTCTACCGTCAATTTTTATTGTGACATTGCCCTTATACTCTTTTAAGGCATTATAAATTCCTGCACCTGCGAATACATCACCACCGTTACTATCAATCCAAACTGTAATATCTTTACCATTGCAAGCTTTTAATTCATTCCTAAAATTATTAGGTGCTGCACACGGTTCATCAAACCACTCATAAAACCAAACAGAACCATCATCAACAATATCACCACTAATTCGCAGTTCTATATTTTCCTCGACATCTTCTGTGGCTTTATTTGTTACAAAATTATAAAACTTTTTCACTAAGTTTTCACCTCCGTATTTTTTGCAGGTTCATCAATTGCCCTTAGATTTTGAGATATAAAGAATTTAGCACCTAAGCCATCAGGTATAGGTTCTCTATTTTCTTTTTCTCTAATTTCGTCAGGGTTCATACTGCCACAACTAACTGCCGCCGCATAACCCTCCATTCGTGTTTTAAAATCGCCACGTTGGAAAGCCTCGATATTAAATTCCATATAATGACCATCTATAATTTGTTTATCGGTCATTAACTGGCTCTCGATTGCCTCTTCCCAATTAACAAATTGATTTAACATTGTATATTTGATAAATTCCAAACTTTGATGTTCAATATTGTTATTAGTTGAACGGTCAAGCGACTGGATAAGGTGCATAGGCACTCTGTAAATGGCTGCGATTTCTTCCTTTTGGAACTTACGATTTTCTATGAACTGGCTATCGGCTGCGTTTATAGTGAGTGCATTCATTTTACCGCCACCCTCGACTATCCACGGCTTGCCTCTATTATTAGCGCCAGTATGTTTCTTTTCTACTTGTTCTTTAAATCTTTCAAACGCAACATCTGTCATTGTGCCTGGTAATTCAATTGCAACAGAGGGGAAAGCACCATTTTTGTAAAATTCTTGCGAAAACTTTTCATACTCCAATCCTAACCCTGCCGCCCTCGCTGCATATTCAATAGGTGATAACCCTGTAATGCCATCATAACTCATTCCAGTAATATGAAATATATCATCTCTTGTATAGGTTTTTACACCCTCCACCGTGTTTATTTCATACGTTGGTACAAAATTATTAACCTTTAAATTAACTGCTCCTGCTGTAATAGGCAATAGTCCTATTAAATCACCATATTTATTTTTTTGCTTAAAAGCATAAGCATTGCCGTATAAGTCGATTGACGTTTGCATAGCTTGTTTAAAACTCATAGGCGACATATAAGCGTTTGGTTTAACGTGAAATATCTTATACAAATTGCTATCAGTTGCAGCTATTCGTTTCTCGCCAACTTTTCTATATGCACATAAAGGAATACACCCTATTGTTTCAGAACGCACTCTAATGCACGCAAAAACAGCCGACATTCTCATTGCTTGGTCTTTTGTTATAATTCCACCACTACTGCCACCAACTCCGTCAAAGTTGACGTTACTGCCTTTTAGCCACTCGCCAATCATTTGGTCAAAAGTTTCATAACCGCCGCTATTTTGGAAAGCCTCGCTCGCAATTTTAATTCTATTTATCAATCCCAATTTTTCACCCCCTTTACAATATTCTCATTCCACGAGTTTCGTATATATTTATTACTGGCTCGTAATATCTCGCTATATGGTGACTATCCATAATTGCAGCGATTGGGTCAATTTTCGCCCCTGCTGTATTTTTATCAAGCTTAATTTCTTTAAAGCTATTCGATGTAGTTCGAGCATTAGCCATACAATGTGTTAAGAGTTTATCATCTTCGTTATACTCAATATTCCCTGCCTCGCACTCTAACGCAAAATCAACAGTAGCAGAGTTAAGATTTCTTGCAGATTGCACAATTTCAATTGCATCTATTGTATTTTCAACACCAAATATCTCGCAAAGGTCAGATAAAAAAGCATCTGCATTATGTGGGTCATAAGCAAAGGCTTCTATTTGCAAATCATATAATTCTTTTTGCTCTTTAATATAAGCTAAAATATACTTATAATCTGTTTTAATGCCGCCATTTGTTTCAGTAAGTGTTAATTCACCTCTTGCAATAGCTTGTTTATAGTCAAATTTATCAGTTTGCATATGCTCTTCCAAGCGTTTTGCGGGCATAAAAGAATGGGAGTGTATGAAATATTTTTTAATTTCCTCGCTATTTATAATCTCAATTCGTGGAAATTCAAAGTCTATGCTTGTTAAGTCGCCGCCACTTGATAAATCCAAACCGACAAAGCATTTTTGACCTCGCATATCTTCAAGAGTTTTTTTGCAACCACAGGCTTTCCAATGCTCCATATTCATATATTGACTTTCAGAATGAGATACCCAAACATTAAGCGACTTGGTCATAAAGTTGGTTAATTCAGAACCACCCATTGACTTTGCTTTTATTGCAGAGGCTCTAAGATTTTTTAACCTTGTTTCATTCCATAAAGGATTAGCTTTTTGCCAACATTCTTCGTTCCAAATATTGTCGCCAATTTTATCCTCTTTATCTAAATCAGTAATGTATATAAATAATGTATCATCTTCAACTGAACCCTCTAAAACTTTAACACAATGGTCATATAGTTTTACGCAAGGTGCGTTTAGATTAAATCCTGCTGTTGTTATTACACT
>CAYVWT010000060.1:4768-7960 GCA_964455565.1 uncultured Clostridiaceae bacterium
TGCATTTCTTTTGTGGCTACACAATATATTTGAGGATACATATAATTGTCAAAATTACTATAAAATATTGTATTGTCGCCATTATCAAAACTTTTCCCGTTTTGTCTTGCTATTTGCTTATAAGATATTCTAAATCGTCTAAACCTTGTGTCTTTATGTATCCAACCATATTCAGAGGCTCTTATAAATGCTTGAAATTCTCTAAGTTGTATTTGTTGTTTATTTTTTCCCTCTGCAATATACAAACATTCAGAAAAACCAAGTCTACGATTAACTCTATCAAGGTCAACTATATAAGGAAATTCCTCTGTGCCTTGACGTTCTAAATCTTGCAAATGTCTTTTACAGGATAATATTTCATTCCTGCCAAAATATTTGCGATTGTCTACACCCTCACCATTCACAATTTTTTTTGCAAACTCTGTGGCTCGGTCTGTAATTGTTTTAGCCACTCTTACCACCTGCAAATTTATCAAATTTAGATTTTGGTTTTTCCTCTACTTTTGGAACAACTAATTTGCAACGGCTTGAAATTGTAAGCCCTAAATCATTTGCACCCTCTCGACATTGTTTGAATAGTTTCGTTTGAATATTTAACATATTGTCATATTCTTTATTAACAACACTCATTTTGATAAGTTTTTGAGATGCTTTTCGATATTGGCTTTCGGCAATAACAAATCTTTCAAGTGCATTTGTGTCAATGTTAGAAATTATATCAATCTTTGTAAGTTCAGATATATAAAAATCAAATTGTTTTTTTAATTCAATCGTCATATAGTCAGGACATTCTATATTATCAGCAGGCGCTTTTACTTCTGCTTTTTTCCTATCTGCAATTTCTTGTTTAGTTAAGTGCTTTTTACCTTGCAAAACAAGTAATTCAACAGGCTTTTTGAGATTCCCCATCTTATCACCTCCAAAAGTTTCAAAAGGGAGTTTCTGCGTGAGAAAAAAGGACATGCGGTTTCTAAGTTTGAAAGTGTCAAGGATTTGACCGCCCCCCTACCCTATTTCCTTATTATTTAATATCTATTGTAGATAATTAAACCATTTTTACTTTATTTCCAAATCCGCCATCTTCTTTTACCGTCTTTCTGTCGTGACACTCTTTGCATAAACTCTGCCAATTATCCTTATCCCAAAATAATTTCATATCTCCTTTATGTGAAATCACGTGGTCAACTACATTAGCAGGAGTAAATACATTACTCTTTAAACACTCTCGACATAATGGCTCGTTAGCTAAGTGTATATCCCTTGCCTTGCGCCACTCGTTATTATATCCACGCTCTGCGCTTGTGCCTCTGCGTTTGTCGGCTTGTGCTTTACGTTGTCGCTCATAGGCTTTGATAAGATGTATATGCTCATCACAGTAACCAATAGTATAATCACAATAGTTATTACAATATTTAGCTTTGCATATCTTCTTAATCACTACATTGCCCCTTAGGCTTACCACATATCCTGCATATATAACCTAATCCCTTTTTATACACTATCCAATGATTAAACCGTAATAAACATTTGCTACTGCCTTTGTCGGCTCGTCTTACTCTTTGTAGTTGATTGTTAGTATTTAACATTTATTCACCCTCTATTATTTCAAATGGTATTCCATTATCCCTTGCATAAGCTATCTCTGCTCTGCAACCATACTGTGTTGATAATCACCATATACTTGCATACTGTCGCATTTAGCGAGTAGGTCTAAGCAATAGTTTAAGCCTTGTTGGTAGTCTACATCATTGTAAAGATAGCCGACTGCGTGAACAGGTGATAAATATGTGTTAACCTTATCTGCTTTTACTAATGCCTTGATGATTAACTCTATCTTTCTTTTGTTGTGTTCGTTGCCACCATAGGGAGCAGATATATATATTAGTTTACTCAATGTCGATACTCCTTATAAAAACATTTAGCCCATCTACACTTGCATTTGTATTTATCCCAAAACTTACACCCTCTGCAAGCTTTTGTTTTTACCCACTTTATTATGCTGTCCATATCTGTGTACCTCTCAAAAATGGCATAGAAAAAGCCACCTCGCAATCAAGATGGCTTCTTTAAGTTATCCTTTACGATAACGTTAGCAATAACAACTCTTACGCTGTCTTGCCCATAGAAAAAGCCACCGCCTACTACTAACGATGACTTAATCAATTATTTATTACTAACTATTAAATTTCTACTCACAGCCATTTTACCACATATAGCGTTCCCTGTCAATAACAAATACTATATATTGTGTTTTATAATATCCGTTTATCCATTTTGTACAACTTGCACAAAAACAATTATATATCTTTGTGCATAATGCCTATTGTATATAGTCCGACTATGTTGTATAATAATATCATAGCAAGTGAGCAACACATTAAATTTAAAAGGAGCGGTTACAATGGCAGAACAAGTAGTAAAATTTATGTACAATGGCATTAAGGTAAACGGAACTCTTTACAAAGGACATTACAGCAAAGGGCATTACACAAAAGAAAGCGGGATTACACAAGACACCATCACAATTTATGCGAAAGATTATAAGAGATTTCCTTTTGTAGATGGATTACAAAACATCAACGAAAGCGATATGATGACAGATTATTTTGAGGGCGACAGAATAAGAGTTGGCAACACTAACAAATTTTACACATTAGTTAATCAAGCTTGGGAAAAACAAGAAGCAAAAAGAACTCACTAAAAAATAATGGCTGGCAACCTACTGCCGAGGAGGATTTATATTATGTATATTGTATCAAGTTCTATTCGTGGTGAATTAGGTGAGTTTGTATATCTTGAAGATGCAGAAGAATTTGAAGAAAGTGTTATTTGTATTGATGATGATGAATGTATTGCTATTTTTAACGAAAGCGAAGAGGAATATAATGATTAACCCTATCAAGTACCAATATCGCAAGACGGTAGTTTTAACCCCATCAGAGGGCGAAAAATTAGAGCAGTTGCTCAAACAAAAGGGATTAGATAATGTTAGCCAATTAGTTAAACAATTAGTTAATACATTAGTTAAAGAGGGCAATTAAGCCCTCTTTTTTTATGCGTTTATTACCTCGTCAAGCTCATTTATAGCCTTAGCGTGCATTTTACCTTTGACTGTATTTACAGGCTTGTCCATAAAACTTGCTATGTATTCCCATTTTTTAAACATAATATACCTTAACACTATTATTCTTC
>CAYVWT010000060.1:7970-8645 GCA_964455565.1 uncultured Clostridiaceae bacterium
TTGTATCATCGCTTAATTTGTTAGCGTATTCAAATATTAACTGTTTATGCTGATATAGTTCATCTGTTTTTCTATCCAGTTCTTCTGTAATGCTTATGTAGTCCACTATCTTGCTTTCTGTTGAATTTTCATCGCTCGTTTGTATTCTTTCCTCGCATTGTCCGCTCGTCACGTTACAGGCGTTATTCAACAATAATTCTCGTCTTTCTAAAAGTAAATTTATTTTTGTATTTAACTCCCACCCATAATTTAAAAGTTCTTTTGTAGTCACGTTTTACCACCTTTCGCAAATGTTCATCTTTTAACTTTTTAAGTAGTCCTACTCCGTCAATATCTGTTAGTGTTTTAAAATGTTCACTTTTAAAAAACTTTGCTAATTGCCTTTTTTCGTTTGTAATTCTTCTTTCGATTTCCTCTGCTGCAATTTCACGCTCGAGAAACATTGGCACACTATTAAGACACTTTTTATAATCTTCTACCGCTTGAATTATAATTGCATTTGCCAAGTCAACTAATTGTTCAGTTGGTCTTATTTTATAATTATTTCCGCAACCATCACAATTACCCTCGCCAAATATCAATTTACATTTTTCACATATTTGGTTACGTGTCATAGTTTTTTCTTTTTGCAGTATGAAAGTAGCAGGATTATAAGAATAATAAACATATTTTTTG
>CAYVWT010000061.1:0-3824 GCA_964455565.1 uncultured Clostridiaceae bacterium
AGTTTCCACTTAAATGCATGGGTAGCCATTTTGAATATATGTACGCAAGTGAATCAGGATGTCTATCCACCCAATGTATTATTTTTATTTTGTTTCCATTTAAAAGCACCTGTTTAAGCTTTTGCTCCCATATATTCAAAAATTCCCTATCCTCAGTCAGCCAAGACATATCCTCTTGGCTGACTAAAAACAGTTGCTTTGTGCTATCCGAGGAAAGAACAAGGTCTAAAAGCTCTATAACAGCCTCGCGGCGTTCCTTATTGCCAAGATACACCTTGTATTCATTTATATGTTTATCCCTATTTTGACTTTTTTTAATATTGGGTTCGGTTAAGTAAAAAGATAATAAACCCTCTAAATCTTTGCTATTTTCAAGCTCCGTTTTGCCTAAATTCTCCTCTAAAATCGACCTCAAAATTTTTTGCCCTAAAAGGTTATCAATAGAAATAAAATAATCAACAATTTTTTTCAAATGCACCGAACGAGGAGAAAGCATCCGTTTTTCGTTATTCCATTTGCTAACAAGAGTATAGTCCACATAAATTGCCTTAGCCAGCTCTCTTGCAGATATATTAAGCGCAGTCATACATATATTTAGCCTCGATTTTTGAGCAAAAGACATTATATTCACCCCTTTAAGATATATTATAACAAATGACAACATTTTGTCAACTTATTTAAGTTGACATTTTTTGTTTTCAAATGAAATTAATGCTTATTTTCTGTATAATTAAGCATAGAATAAATTATTTGAATGGGGGAATTTTATGACACAGCAAGCAATAGCGTCAATACCAAAATGGCGTGTAATACTTAATATGATGCTTAGCCCGGGTAATGTTTTAAAAAGCACAGTTAGCAAGGTTTCGTGGAAATTTTCTGTTATAGTTTCGGCAGTTGCATTTATGCTTTTTTTCCTGCAAACAGGGCTTGACCTTTACAAAACAATGCAAAAGGATATGGTGTTTGTCATATTATCTGCATTAAAAGGCGCTGTTTATGGTGGCGTTGCAATACCTTTGCTTGCAGGCTTAGTATGGGTAATTGCAAAGCTTTTCAAAAGCAATAAGGATTTGAAATGGGTTGTGTCTTCATTTTGCCTAAGTTATAGTGGGGCGCTTATTTATGGCATTTGTGGCATTTGCTTTTCGCTTATATTAGGCTGGAGAACCTCGGTAGCATTTGGGATAACAGGTGTCCTGTGGGCAACAGGTCCACTTATGGCAGTAATAAGGGAAATGACCGGCGCAAAGGCATTTGTAAGCATTGTTATCTCGACAATTGTTGGAGTTATAGTTCTTTTTAGCTGGTATGTATTGGGGGGTGCGTAAAAGTGGAGGATAAATGGAGTAAACTTAAAGCGTTTATTGGCACTTTATGTTTTTTGATTTTTGGAATTATTACTTTTATGGATGTAAACTATCCAGATAATCCAATAAACCTTGCAGTGGGAATAGTTATCGGTCTTTTATTTTCTTTTATAAGCAAAAAGGTGCTTTCAATAGTAGTTTCAATGTTTAACGGTAAGCTAAAAACCACTCACGGAAAGAAAATAGTAAAGGAAATGGTTTCAAAAACATTGGTTTATATGTTGCCGTTTGCTATTATGGCATTTTTCTCTACATACTACCTCGGTTGGACGGCAAACAGTGCATTTGTTTCATCAGCAATTATGACCTGCGCTGCCTTAACTGCTGTTGAAATAGGTAAGCTTAAAGAAAAACCAAGCATTGTTGACACAATTGCAACTACTGTAAGCTCATCAATTATTTCGGCCGTGTGGGTAATGTCAATCGGGTTTTTAAGAATTATACCTGGATATGTTTCTGCAATTATTAAGCTTGTGTTACCACTTATTAGCCAATTCAAAATATGAAGGGAGATGAAGGCATTGTTACTTAAAAAATTAGAGCGTGTTTTTAGTGCTTTGTTATGTTTATTAGTATTAACTTCTATGTTTTCATTTCCTGTGTATGCAGCAGATGTGCCAAGACCAGTGTCGCCAAGGGAAATGACAGTGTTAAGAATGGGGCAATGGGGAATAAGCATGGACGGTCGGTTGGAGTGCAAAGATGACCTAAAGCCAGACACTCAATTTAACAATGAACCAATAGTATTAGAGATAAATAAAGCAGTTGTTTTATCTAAAATTTATGTTGCTATTGCTAATACAAAAGAAAAACTTCCAGAGGGGCTTATTGTTGATTTTGTGGGAGAAGATGGTGTAGTACATGGAGGAAACGGAGCGGATATTGGAAGCAGCGGAGGAGCAGGAACATTAGATTCTTCTATCGAAGCAGGCGTATCAGTCGCAAGTGCTGAACGAGGTATTGACCTAAATCGTCCAGTGATAACAACTGAAATTCCACTAAATACAGTGTTACAGCCTGGTAATTATACAGTTAATGTGTATTCCAATGGCAATGGTTATATAATTAATAGTAAGGAAAGCTTGTATTTTGGACCAATGCTGATTAAGGCAAGCGATTATGAACAGTGGAAAAAATATCAATATCAAAGATACTTATATGATGAATATTTAAAAGCACAAAAGGCTATAAAAAATGAAAATGAAGCAAGTAAGGGCAGTGCACCAAAGGGCTTTGTAAAATTCGGACAGGAAATACCAGTAACTAATGAAAAACTTCCAGAAAAGCCTGCGGATGTGGAAAAGAAAGCACTTGATGAACCAGCACCATCTGGAGAAATAATATTTAAACTTGATAAGCCAAGTTTGCTCCTTGATGTGCAAATAGAGCATAGATTGGCAGTGCCAGCAGGTTTAATTGACCTCGTGTGTAGCGAAGATGGTAAGAGATATTCTTACCGTGCATTTAGTATGAGGGTGGCAGGTAGCGAAAATGTTATTTGGCGTATCCAGCCATCTGCTAAATTGCCAGCCGGTACATATAAAATAATCGACTCACGAAAGGACTTGTGGGTTTTAAATAAAAAGACAGGACAGCCAAGTTATTATGTAGAAACAATTCCTGTACCCAAAAATGACATCACAGGTACATATCAAATTAATGTAAATATAGTTGGTAAAAAAACAAGCAGTTTTGATATTAAGGTTGGTGTAATTGACAAAAAAGATAAAATAGAGATTGCAGGTATTTATAAATACAACGCAAAGAATGATAATTCAGGAAATAGCATAGATATTCCTTTTAGTCAAATTTGTCCTGTTATTGAACGCACGGAAGACAAGGTGACGGCAAGTTTTGCACTAACAGTTACTGTGCCTCATGCGGATTATAAAGAAACTGTTACAGCAAATGCTGTTTTGACTTTTAGCACAACAGCAAATTCAGTTCAAAATATATTTTCTGGTGTAGGTAATGCCACTTATGTTCGTCCATATACAAAAAAATATGGTGGTGACAATAATTCATATACCGTGAGTGGAGAGGGTTATCGCTTTATGCTGCGATTGCCAGATGAAGTGCAGTATGCAATGCAAAGAGATATGCGTGTTGGTAATGTTCCTGGACCCGAGAACGATAGTCAAGCGGCAACAGGTATGATTTTCCCAAGCCTAGCAGCTCTTATATTTCAAATTTTATCTACAAGAAAAATAAAAAGTATAGATTTACCTCCAGATGATGGTGATACACCTCCAGATGGTGGTGGAGATGATTCTGGTGGAGATGATTCTGGTGGAGATGACTCTGGTGGAGATGATTCTGGTGGAGATGACTCTGGTGGAGACGACTCTGGTGGAGATGACTCTGGTGGAGACGACTCTGGTGGAGACGACTTTGGTGGAGACGACTTTGGTGGAGATGACTTTGGTGGGGATGATTCTGCTGGGGACGACTTTG
>CAYVWT010000061.1:3924-8463 GCA_964455565.1 uncultured Clostridiaceae bacterium
GACGACTTTGGTGGAGATGACTTTGGTGGGGATGATTCTGCTGGGGACGACTTTGGTGGAGATGACTTTGGTGGGGACGACTTTGGTGGAGATGACTTTGGTGGGGATGATTCTGCTGGGGACGACTTTGGTGGAGATGACTTTGGTGGGGACGACTTTGGTGGAGATGACTTTGGTGGGGATGATTCTGCTGGGGACGACTTTGAAAATGGCGATATTCCACCAACTAATGGCGAAGCGCCAACAACTAATGGCGATATTCCACCAATTGATGATAGTGCAAAAACTAATGCTGACCCTAATAATCAGGACAGCACAACTGTAAATGACCCTGCAACACCAGAAGAAGTTACTTTAGGTTCAATTGCAAATCCAGTTGATGGTCAAGATGAGGTGTTTGTAAATCTTGATAATACTTACTATTTTGTTAAATATGATAAAGAAAGTGGAAAGTGGTTTGATAAGGAAAACGGCAGTGAATTTGACCCTACCAACTTTAATGAAAATCAAGAGAAGCTAAAGGCAGACCGTGAAAATGTTGCTACTGAGCAAAAAAAATATAGTGAGTTTGTTGAAAAAACACAAAACGAAGGTCCATCTTGGTTGTTAAGCGAAGTTGCAGAAAAAGGACGGGTAAGAAACGAAGCTACTGAGAATCTTAAACGAATTACAAAATATGATTTAACATCAAACGGAGGTATCGGTACTAACGAAATTGATGTAAGAGTTGATAAGTTATATACTGCTCTAAATGACGGAACTATGACACCAGAGGAAGTAATTGGAAGAACAAAGAGTATGTCAAAATACATCGAAGGTCGCTCAACTGGAAGAAGTAGCAGTGATTATGGTGCAGCCGCAAGGGCAACTTCAACTTCTGGTGTTGCTATTACGTTTGTTCATCAAAATCTTAAAGAAGCTGCAACAGGTGAAACTTGGACCGGTATTGGGTTGCGAATTGGGTTAGATATTGCCTCTGGTGGAGCAACGGAATTTGTATTCACACCATATCAAGCAATGCTTGCGATTAAAGAGGGTACGGACAATGGCGAATCCGGATTATATGCAACTTCTAAAGCAATTGGAACGGTTCTTCTTGGTGAGGGTATTAGTAAAGGCTTAGGCAAAGTAGGCAATACAAAAATTACCAAAGACATTGCTGAGGGACTCGCTACTGAATATGCAAAGCCAATTGCAAACAAACTTAGTAGCCTTGCTAAGCCAACAATAGAGCATTTGGGACTTGATAAAAAAGCGGCAACGGTAGCAGAGTTTATGAATAGACCTATTTCAAGTTTCTTTGGAGAAAGTGCTGAAAATGGTGCGAAAGCACTTGGAAAACCACCAAGAGGTGTGTTGCCTGCTGTAACACTTAGTGATGAAGCTATTGAAGCAGCAAGGCAGGAGCATAACTTATATCGTGCTTCAGTAAAAGAAAATGTTGAAACATTAACAAAGAAAGTGTCAAATGGAGAATGTGTTGATATTGACGATGTAGCGAAAAGCCTTCGTGACCCAGGTACAATGAGACAATTAAAGGATGCACCAGAAGATGTAAGGAAAGCATTTTTAAAAACCGAAAATGACGAAATACTTAACCCTACCTTTAAAAAAGTGGAAGATGAACTGAGTGCGAACATAAAAGGCAACCCAAAAGTCAAGGTCGAAATAGTAAGAACGCCAGTTAAACCAGGTGCAAAGGTAGATCCATATAGTATGAATACAGATGTTGATGCAGTTGCTTATATGCAAAATGAAAAAGGGCAATGGGTTGAACTACCACGTGGCAAAGTAAAAGGGGTTTACGAAAAACATTTTGCTGAAACAACAGGGTATACAACAGATGGGAAAATCAATTTGGAAAAACTGAAAAGGGATATGCCAGAAGTTGATTGGGATAATATTAAGCCAGAGAATCGACTTAGCAAGATATCTGAAAAGCATAATCAACAGGTTATGGACGTATTTGACAAAGAGGCAGGCAAGGACTTTAATCCTCTATATGGCAAGACAGAAGGGGTGTCCAATGTTTCACAAGTTAAGGCTGGGTCGGGAACATTAGGGGATGCAGAAGCACTTGGAAAAATGGAGGTTGAAAAGGTTCAGAAATACTTTAGAAAAGAAACAAAAGTTCTAACGGAATATGAAAACATTGTAAAAACTCGCAATGTTAATGAGGGCTATGAAGGACTTGTTAAAATGGGTAAGATTACCGATGAATTGACTGGGGCATACAAAGATATGGGTTACAATGTAAAAGGTCTGGATGCTAATTTTAAAAAGGCAATTGAAGTTATTTCCGACCGAAATATGGCATCAGTCGATAAGGAAATAATGCTTAGAAAACTAAACTTTAATGGTGCAGAAGATTTAGCAAGCAAACTTTCTGGCAAGATTGAAGGGCTAAAAAATGCTAAGTTATTGCCAAATGGTAACGATAAGAACTTAGGTCAGGTTGTTGCACTTATACTCAAAAAAGCTTATTCAGATGATGGGGAGGTAAAATAAATGGAAGTAGATAGCATTAAACAACCAAAGGTATATGGACTTGGATTAACAGACATTGAAATTATTATTAAAAAGGAACTTAAACTTACCTGTGAGGGGCTTTCGCCCCTTTCGGGTGAATTGAAAGTTGACGGTGTGCTTTCAGACGAGGTCAAGGAATTGTTAGGCAATGAGGACTTTATGAATGCGGCAGCGGTTTTGGCATCGCCAAGTTTTAAAATACCTTTTAACAAGGGTGGTGGCGGAGAAATAGGCGAACGCTTTACTGTATACGGACTAAAAAAGGGCGAAAAAACTTTACTTGTAAGTTTGTATTCAGGGCAGGATGCATTAATTCTTTATAGCTTTGAAAATGCCGAGAGCTTTGCTATTTGGTTTGCAAATGGTTATGCATCAAAGGCTCAGGAGCAGGTTGCAAATGTTATTGCACCAAAGATTAGCGTGGAGGAACTTGTGTGTATTTTACATTTAGTAGATTGCTATAAACGTGTTCAAATGTGTTCAATGCTTGATTATGTTTCGATTGAATCTCCATTTATTCCGGCTTTTGACTATGCAGCTACTTTAAAAGCATCGGTTGAAAAGAGGGATTTAAGATGGCTATTACCTACATTTTTTGAATTAATGCCTGGATTATCTGAAAAGAAATTTGATATAAACAGAGAGCATTTGAATGCTGCAATTATCATCGGGCTTATATCAGAAACAAAGCAGCCAGAAAATGATGTTATATATCAATACAATATTTACGGCAAGGTGCTTGGAGTGGAATTTGAAAGGACATGGGGTTTTGGAATGGGCTTCAATGTAATTACAAACCGTGGGCAAGGCAACGCAATATTTTTCGCTCCTACTTCTATTGCAAACCATATTTTCACACTGGAAAATGACGAAATATCGCATATAGTGTTAACACAAATTGGCATTACTAATGCTATATATGATATGATAAATGATATTAAAATTTAATGGATGTACCGAGGGCACCTATTTCAATTTAGTATTATAACAATGTGGAAGGCATCACAATATTTACAAAAATGGGGTTCACCATTAGCGGTGAACCCCATAAATTTTATTCAAAAGTCCATCGAATGCCTAAATCTATTATTAAATGTATCACTTATATTTATATAAATCAATACAAATTATGAATTTTTAATAATATGAAAAATTTAATTTAAATATTACATATGGTAATAGCGCAAACAGGACTAAACGAAAACGAAGCGAAAAAATTCGGCTATGAAACAGTAGTTTGCCACAACATAAAGCCAGATAAACCAATATATTTCCACGGAAAAGAAATGATTATAAAAGCCGTCGCAGATGTGCAGACGCAAAAGTTACTTGGTGTTCAAATTGTAGGCTTTGCAGGTGTAGACAAAAGGATTGATGTTTTCGCAACAGCTATAACCTTTGGGGCAAAGGTGACAGACTTATTCCACTTAGATTTAGCCTATGCGCCACCTTTTTCAACCACTAAGGACCCTGTTATGTACACAGGAATGATACTTGATAACGCTATAAACAATGGTAGACGCCTTAAAAAGTCAAACGAACTAGAAAATACTATAATTATTGATGCAAGAAGTAAAAAGGATTATGACAACGGGCATATCAATGGAGCTATTAATATATCCCTTGAAGCATTAAGAGGCAATGCAAATGAGTTTGATAGTAATGCAACCCTCGTTACATACTGCAACAAGGGTGTAACAGGCAATGCTGCGCAAAATGTTATGCTTAACTTAGGGTTTAAGGAAACATATAATTTATCAGGGGGCTATAAGCAATATTCAAAAAATAAATCCTTCACTAAAAACGGATAAAATCTAACTTAACTTGATATAATTTTTTAATTAAAAAAAGTATCTGTCATTCTAAATTCTTCACTGCAAAAGTTAATATTTTACCCATAAAACGCAAAAAGCCCTCTATATAAAAGGGCTTTTCATTGTATCAAAATCTGTGTACTTTTATGGTGCGCCCAAGAGGAGTCGAACCTCTGGCCTACCCCTTAGGAGGGGG
>CAYVWT010000062.1:0-8328 GCA_964455565.1 uncultured Clostridiaceae bacterium
AAAAATCTTTCCATTTCGTCAATATCATTTGTGATATAATACCCACCTTTTACAGATGGGATTATATTATGACCTTGCTTGCGTAAATTTTCTATCTCACAACGATTAGCTCTATCGTCTAAGCCTGTTAATAAAGCTAATTCTTGCCTTGTGATAGCATTTAGCTTGTCCGTTGGCATAAAGTCTAATAAGTTCATAAAATCACCTCGTACATCAAACTACCTCGTTATTTAGAAAATTATCATACTGTTCTAAATAATTCCAACAATCAATAAATTTAGAATATTTGCTTGTTTTTTCACCTATACTAATTTGCTTATTTTTGCAAACAAATACAGATGGAACAACATAATAATTTTGTATTTCGCTTGTATCATCAAGAGTAACCAAAATCAAAATATCACAAGTTGCAAAAGGTTTTTCAATATTAAACGAATAAAAATTGCCTTGATTACCTCTGTATAGTCTACTTGCTTTTACATCAACTTTTATAGCATTATTAACAAGTAAATCATAAGGGAAATTCTGCACCATTCGTTCAATCTCATATCCTAAACAAATTAACTTTTCCATTACTATTTGTTCGTGTCTTTTACCGAAATATGTATCACTCTCTTTGATTTTTAAATTCATTTCACCAGCTAACTCATACCACCCCATACGCTTAGATATTGCATTGCCAAGCCTTGTGTCATTAAAATATTTTTGCACCTCTGAACGTGAAGGCATTCTATCTAATTCGTAATTTTTAACTACTTCTAAAATTCCAACCTTTATTTTTTCTATCGTCCATTCGGTTCCGTGTGTATGTCCCATATATTCAACTCCTTATTAGTTATTTTCGCAATTTTATTTTCGAGATTGCTAACTCTTAATTAAAAGGCAAGTCGCTATCGTCATCTACTGGCAGGAAAGGTTGCTCTTGATGTACTTTTGTATCACCGTCTAAAAACTCATATTGCATAACAAATATTTGTTGAATAGTTGCTTTTTCTTTTTTGTAAAATGTTATAAAACCATCTAATATGTTTATCTTTGTGCTATTTGGAATTTCAACATCTTTTTTGAACACAATAGGCATATTGCCATTTTCGTATGTGCCATCTTGCAATTTCTTGCTTATCCCTGCATTATAAAATGTTTTGCCGTTGTACTCATTTCTAAAAATCATTACCTTTTCGCCAGTTACTCTAATTCCCATTATATTTTTCCCCCTAATGTTTGTATTTCGTTTATAATACCCTTGTGAGCCAATTTAAGCATTGTTATAGCCTCTTTTATATCCATTGTGTCAAATTGTATTACTTGGCGTTCAACCTCTCTTAAATAGCGTTCAAACGCTTGTAAGAGTGTAGCAAAATATCCAACAGTTTTTTCAATTTCCTTTTCAACGCCATCTTTGATTATTGTTTTGCACTTAATCAACGTGAAATTTTGCTCTTCGCCTTTAATTTTAAAGCCATTTTCTAAGATAATCATTTGTCACAATCCCCCTGTTTTTTATACATTTGCTTGACTTGTTTAAGTAATTCACAACTAAATACAAATAAACAAGGCAGTCCTGCTCTTTCTTTACAAGTTTTGCATATTTCACGTTCTTGCGACTGATATGTATTTCGCATTTGTTCGAGTTCCAAACTCTTCATATCGTTAATCACGTTTACCACTCCTCATTTATATAATTTCTTCCAAAAATTCTTACAAAATCCCTTATTGTTGCATTTTGCTCTGCCATAAATTTACGTTGTCCATATTCGTGCAATAATTGTTGAGTAGCCGAATTTCTTTGTGCTGACCTCTCACCAAATATATGACACTCATTGTGGCAAAGGTAAACTACAAGTCTGTATTTTTCGCTTAGTTTACGATTAGCGGTTCCGCCGAAGCAATGATGCCTGTCGAGTTGGTTATTGCCATCACATAAAAAACATTTACTCATTTTTACCCCAACTTTCGCACATTAAACTTAATTCTTGCGGTGTCATAACTTGTATTCCCTGCTCTTTCGCCTCGTTAACAAGTCCATCAATCAATATTGCCATTTCCTTGCTATCCATTTCACTACTGCCTTTTAATGCTCTGTAATGGTTGAAATCATCACCGTTTAATGTTGTGCTACCAAGCAAGGCAGAATACTTTAATATCCCTGTTGGCTTGATGTGAGATTTTAAACTAAATATAAGTTTGTTGCCCTCGCCATCATCAGCAGTTTGTCCGTATTGAGTTAGCATATTAAGATGCAATTGCTCTTTATCTAACTTTAAAATATTGGCTAATTGGTCTAATATCTGCCAATAGTAAGCGTTAGCATTTAGCGACCGTTGTTTTTTTTGCACTGCAACACTTAGCACTAATTTCTTATCACCCATTAAGGCTTGTGCTATTGTGCTAATTGACATTTGCAATTCTTTTTCGATTGACTTGTCAAAGGTAAAAGTTAATTCCACGTTTCTGTCTTTGTCATAAGCTAATCGGCAAAATTTAAATATTTTATCTAACATATCAACCACCCTTGCCACTCTTTGTAACGCCTGTTAATTTTGCATATTCTTCATCACATTTAATAACATCAAATTGTTCCATCAGCCTACTGCGAAAATCCATAAACTGCTTTACCGTCAAATCCTCGGCAGTTTTAACTTTGTAATACTTTAATACTTTTGCAAGCTCTAACTTGAAAACAACTATGTAATTAACAAATATTGATTTTTTTGCATTGTCCAACAACACGTCAACATTAGGATTTATTATGTTGTCAAACTCCACATCATCATTTGCCATTGGCTCGTCAATCGAATAATTTCCATTTTCATTTTCTGCACCTTTTGGCAAAACATTTTTAGGTAATAGTGGATATTTTGAAATTTTATAACTGTTTCCCATTGGCTCTATATCTACCCAAAATGCAGGGAGTTCATATAAATATCTACCTATGCCCCACATTACAGCCGACCTTTTCATAGCATCAGATAAACCACCTTTTGTAGGCTCTGTTTTTGGGTCATCTGCCCCATCCCATTTTGTAACCCATTCATCACTAGTTTTTATTGATATGCCACACAATTGACTTTTTTCTTTCCAAGGTTTAAAATCATTTTTCCAATTTTCGGCACCGCACACATCATCAAGCCTACGTTGTACACCTCTACTTGTAATATAAGGCAATGCTAACCCTTTTGTTTTAGCTTTATTAGTCATACCTAATCGCCATTCAATTTCAGAGGGCGAAAAGAAATCACTTAATCTTGTTAAATCCATTTTAAAACCCCTCACTTGTTATGTAATCATACAAATAATCTTTCTCTTCCTGCGATAAATCTCTAACAAATATCGCTATGTTATCCTCTAAAATAGTCTTGCAGGACTTACATAATATATCCTGTGCCATTTCCTCACATTTTGCACAAGGTTGCAATTCACTTGAATTTGGACATCTGCTATCGTGTTCGTCAGTTCGTTGGCATTCTTCACACCACATTGACATTACCTCGCTTTCGTGCTATAATTACCTTGTATATTTACCTAAGTCTTTTGGCTTGTCCGTCTGTTAGCGCAGGCGGATTTTCGTTTAAACCCTTTGCATAAATGTTCCCAGCTTTTATAACCAAATTCAGCTAAAATACTTCTCAATATCCGTCTTGATTTTTCACACACAAAGCAATATTCTAAAAATTCATTTTGTGGTGTAACGTGGTATTTTTTATTGCAATATTTGCACACTTTCTTTTTACTTTTCCAAGTTCCTTTTGCCATTGATAACACCCCCAATTAAGCCATATAAACAAACACAAGCTATTGTTAGCCATATTGCAAAGTTTAAAGTATCAACTATGTTCATCATTTAACCCTCCATACTTTTAATTTTTTAACCCCAAATTTTACACAATCAGAATGACTATTTTTGTAAAGGTCAATTCTATTTCCCTTTATAGCTCCCCCAGTATCCTGTGCCACTCTTTCGCCCAATCCCTCAATTTCAACTATTGCCCCATTTGATATTACTCCCCAATCTGTGCCGATTGTAATGCCCTCAATAGCTTTAACTCCACTTTTAGTTATGCCTGTTGATTTCCCACAACACTTTTTACAACTGCAATATGCTGTAACTGTAAACTCGCCCAAATATTCTTTATGAGGTAATATTTCAACTTGTGGCTTGTCCTGTTCAACTTGTGTTATAATTTCACTTGTTTGTGATAAAACTGTCACAGGCTCAATTTTCGGTGTGTAACTAAGTGCTATGTAGATAATAAGCAAGATTAAAAATATATTGCCTATGCCTTGACATAATTGTTTGGTTGTCATATTTCCCACCGTTCAACTTCGCAGTACTTTATGTTGTCACTATGAAGATTGAAGCATTTCAAAAATTTGCGTTTAGCATAATCGCCAAAATTTGATGCAGTCATTGGTACGTTGATGTTTCTTATTCTGTCACCCATAGTAACTGTGTATATGTATTTACCCTCTTGCTTTGCTAACAATATCCGTTTATCTTTTGGCGATGCTCCCTCGACTGCGTTCTCGAGCCTTGAATTTAAAGCAGTTAGCGATTGTTCCTGTGTTGCGATTAACCCTCTAAGTTTTGAACTGGTTTTCTTTTCGTCAGCTAAGGCATTGCCCAACTCAACAATTTTTGTGTTGCCTTGTGTTATTTTATTTCGATTTTCTATAACCCTTGACAGTTGTTCATTATAAACAGTGTGCCAATAACTCGCTCTATCCTCTGCCTCTTGCAAAATAGCCTTGTGCTTACTTTTTAACATAAACATTTTACTTTTCCCCCTCAAAATTTAATTTTTACCTACCTTAATTTTACCCTCTAAAAACTCACTAAACATTTGAGTTATCTGTGGGCTTGTGTACCCTGTTTCAGTTGATAACGTCTTAACCAAATCTGCGAACTCGCTTGACACTCGCATTATTCGGCTTTCCTCTTTGGGAGTAATAACTGATATCGTTAAGTTGTCCATATTCTCACCACCTTTATAGCTTGTACACTTTTTGACTAAGCAACAAAATAGTTGCCATTTAATTATTTTTGCTTATAAGCCTGTCTAACATAGTGAAGCCCAATGATAATTTTTTTAATGTTTTCTTCTCGTTCCTCAGGTGTCTTTGACTTATAAACGTTTTCAACCTCGTACTTTTTCACGATATCAACTCCTTTGAAATATTGTTATTCGTGGGGAAGATTGTCCTATTACTACACGTTATGTGTAGTTTGCATTAAAAAAATATTTGCATCTACATCAGGGTATGCAATTTTTAATTTCTGCAATATTGCCATACTTGCCTTACGTTCGCCACTATCTAATTTTAAAGCATAAGAGATTGATATATTTAAATCCTTTGCAAGGTTTTCTATTGTCAATCCTTTTTGCTTTCTTAACTGTTTCAAGCTCAATTTCAATCACCACCTTTCTACACAATTTGTGTTGCTGGTAATAGATTAACACAATATGTGTAGATACGCAAGATAAATTATACTATTTTGTGTGATTTTGTCGAATTAACCAAAAATAAGGTATAAAAGTATATGCTATATAAAAATATTTTATGCAAAATTACTAAAATGTATTGATTTACTACACATATTGTGGTAGTATATTGTTAAGGAGTGATTTATATGTTCAAAGATGTACTAAAAACATTAAGGAAAAATAACAGCTTAACACAAGCAGAACTTGCAGAATATTTAGGAATATCCCCTGCTTCAATAGGAATGTATGAACAAGGTCGGCGTATTCCTTATGATGATATATTGTTTAAAATATCAAAGTATTTCAAAATATCCATTGACTTACTTTTAGATGTTGATGAACAATTTACAAATGCAGAAAAACTAAGTGATGACGAATTGGAACTATTACAAGAGTATAAAAAGTTAGACAAAAAAGGTAAAACAATAGTATTAGCAACTTGTTATCAAGAACAGGAAAAACAAAATACAAAAGATTTTATGTTAGAGGTCGCAAAAGAAATATCGTAAAGGATAAAAACATTATTTATATAGTATTTTAAAGGAGTGATTACAAATGATATTAAGAAAAGCAAAAACAAATAACCCTTATGTAATGGTTGATAAAAATTTTATACTCGATGTAAATTTAAGTTTTAAAGCAAAAGGAATATTGCTTTATATGTTGAGCCGTCCTGATAATTGGGATTTCTACGAAACCGAAATAACTGAACATACAACAGATGGCATTAAGTCTGTAAGAGCAGGAATAAAAGAACTTATTGAGTATGGATATATTGAAAGACAACAAATAAAAAATAGCAATAAATTTGCAGGATATGAGTATATAATCCACGAAACATCACCGTTATGCCGTTTTAGGAAAACGAGAAATAGGATAACGCAAAATGGCACACTACTAATTAAAGAAGTACTAAATAATAATATAACTAATAATAGAATAATAAATGGAGTTTTTTCAGAAAAAAACACTGTGTATTCTCTTGAAGAAACATTAGAAATAATAAATTACTTTTTAGAAAAATATTATATTCATACTAATACTGAACACCCTATTTATAAAAAAGAATTATGGTTTGATTTAATATCAAGATTGGGTATAGTATTAGATAGCGAAACAGATTTTGAATGTTACTTTGATATGATAGACAGATATTTCAAAACAGACTTAAAATGCGATTATAGATTTGCACATTTTATGAGCGAGGGAATATTAACAAATAGCTTTTATGAAAAATGTTATTAAATGAATTAGTAATATATAGAGGTGATAACTAATGATAGCAATTTACTCTCGTCAAAGTTTAGATAAAAAAGATAGTATTTCAATAGATGTTCAAATAGATTTTTGCAAGAAAGAATTTGACAATTCGCAAGAATACAAAGTATATACCGATAAAGGATATTCAGGTAAAAACATACAACGCCCTGCATTTTCTGAACTAATGGCAGATGTTGAAAGTGGTAAAATATCTAAAATAGTTGTGTATAGGCTCGACCGAATAAGTCGCTCAATAACTGACTTTGCAAATATCATTGAAATATTAGAAAAAAGTAATGTTGCCTTTGTTTCCTCTACTGAAAAATTTGATACATCAACCCCGATGGGCAGGGCTATGGTATATATAGTTATGGTATTTGCACAACTTGAAAGAGAAACGATTGCAGAACGTATTAGAGATAATTATTATGCAAGGGGGAAACAAGGCTTTTTTCTTGGAGGTCCTGCTCCATTTGGATATGATAATAACAAGATAAAGATTGATAACAAAAATATTACAGTATTGCAGGCTAATGACGATATAGAGATAGTCAAACGTGTTTTTATTGAGTACGCTAACACGAACAAGTCGCTTGGCAGCATAGCAAAGGGATTAAAATCAGAGTATGGGGATAAATACGGAGTATGGAACAATATAAAATTAAGTCGAATACTACATAACCCTGTTTATGTTAAAGCCGATAGTGATATATACCAATACTATAAAAATTTACAATGTATCTTGCCAAATGAAATTGAGGAATTTATAGGGGTTAACGGTTGCTCGTTATATGGCAAACGTGACAGAGGGGCGAACAAATACAGGAATTTAACAGAAAATACCCTCGCATTATCTTTACATAATGGTGTAGTTAGTTCAAATTTATTCTTAAAGTGTCAATATAAGTTAGTCCAAAATAAGCAAATTAAAAATAGTGGCAAAGGCAAGCACTCTTGGCTAACTGGTATAATAAAATGTGGTTACTGTGGATACAGTATGACGATTAAAAAATATCAATATGCTAACAAGGTTGATAAAAAATATCTTAGTTGTTCGGGCAAAGCAAATAATAATTGTGATACTGTGTTGGATACTAACATTTTATTAGATGTCGAAAATTACGTTGAGAGCGAAATTATTAAGTTTATAAGTAACTTATCAAATGATAACGTAAAGGTCGAGGAAACGCAAAATATAGAGGCTAATCGTATCAAAATAGAGTTATACGATATAGAAATGCAAATTGAAAAGCTAATAAATAATTTATCGGTTGCTAATGATGTTTTGATAACGTATATCAATAATAAGATAGTTGAATTAGACGAAATGAAAAAGAGTAAAATTGCAGAGCTTGAAAAATGCACCTTTGCAAATTCAAGTTGCGATATGCCAACAATCGAAGAATGGCAAAATGCAGACTTTGAAAAAAGAAAAGCTATGGTATTAAAGTTGATTTCAAAGGTATATGTTAAAAATGGCAAAATAAAAATAGAATGGAACTATTGATTTATAAGGGTTTAACTGTGTTCAACTTTTGTAACTAATGTATCAACGATAGATACAAAAACTACATAAAAATAAGGG
>CAYVWT010000063.1:0-8289 GCA_964455565.1 uncultured Clostridiaceae bacterium
AACCACAATTTATGCAAAAGAATGAACAAATGTCTGCCGCCACTCGTGGTACGATTATTCACTTTGTTTTGCAAAACATTGATATTAGCAAAACTTCCACTTATGATGAGATTAAAGCACAGCTTGATGATATGGTTAAAGGCGAAATGTTAAGCAATGAATTTTTAAGCGTTATAGATATTAATGCATTAGTAGGCTTTTTCACAAGTGAATTAGGACTTAGAATGCGAGCCTCAAAAAATGTTAGACGAGAGGTTAAATTTTTCGTTGACATTCCTGCAAATGAAATAATTTACGATATGGAAAATATAGACGAAACAGTTCTACTACAAGGCGTTGTAGATTGTTACTTTGAAGAGGATGACGGAATTGTTGTAATCGATTATAAAACAGGCAAAATGCAAGACGAGTATAAAAAACAGCTTGATTTTTACGCAAATGGACTATCAAAAATTTTAGGCAAAAAAGTTGTTGGAACTTATATTTATCCATTGATTTAAAAAATAGTGTATCCTATTGAAAACTATATCTTCAATGGAATACACTATTTTACTTTAATTATTTTTTACCACCTTGACACTTGGGACACTTTCTCTGCCAAACATCACAGCCATTTGCAACATATTCAAAGCTACAATAGCCACATTTCATTAAATAAGTTACTTGGTTATAATGGTTTGAAATTTCCTTAGAACTACCTAAATTAGTTTGCTTATTTCTATTTTCATAGCCTTTTTCAGTTGTTTGCAAAATCATACCACCTATTCTACCACAGAAGCACATCTATCGCATAAATCTTCATGTGTTGCTCCTACTGATTCGCTAAACATCCAACAACGGGCGCATTTTTCGCCGTCTGGGGTTGTAACGGATATTTTGATACCTGTAATGTTTTCTGCAACGTATGCGCCGTCAGGGGCATTTTTAACGTCTTCAAGTACCACTGATGAGATAATTAATATCGTTGGCAAATCTTTTAAAATTGAATTTAGGAATTCAATATTTTTATCGTCTGCATAAAGTGTTACCTTTGCGTCAAGGGATTTACCGATAATTTTACTATTCCTTGCAATTTCTAATGCCTTTGAAACATCATCACGAAGTGCAAGTATCGTATCCCACTTTTCCTCTAATTCCTGTGAGTAATAAGAATTATCAGCCTTTAACATTTCTACAAACAAAATACTTTCAGCCATTTCGTCTTTTTTATGTGGCATAAACTGCCAAATTTCCTCTGCTGTAAATGACAATACTGGCGCTATCATACGAACTAAGCTATCAAGAATTATATACATTGCTGTTTGTGATGAACGCCTAATTTTTGAATCCGTCTTTTCACAATATGTTCTATCCTTAATAATATCAAGGTAGAAATTACTTAAATCAACAACGCAGAAGTTATGAATTGCGTGGTATAAAACGTGATATTCAAAGCTCTCGTATGCGCTGTTCACCTTTTCAATTAGCTTGTTAAGGCGCATTAATGCAAAACGGTCAATTTCCTCAAAATCTGTAACCATATCAGTATCTGGGTTGAAATCACTAATTGTGCCTAAGATATATCTTGAAGTATTACGAATTTTGCGATAAACCTCGGAAAGCTGTTTTAAAATATCCTTTGAAATACGAATGTCGGATTTATAATCAGCAGATGCTGCCCAAAGGCGAAGAATATCTGCGCCATATTCGTTTATTATTTCAACTGGTGGAAGCCCATTTCCCAAAGATTTGGACATCTTCTTCTTCTCTTCATCAATTACAAAACCATGAGTCAATACGCTTTTATATGGTGCAACACCATTTTTAGCAACAGATGTAAGTAGTGATGATTGGAACCAACCACGATATTGGTCATTTCCCTCTAAGTATAAATCAGCAGGGAATGAAAGTTCCTTGCGTGTTTCGAGCACTGCTGCGTGTGACGAGCCACTATCAAACCATACGTCCATTGTGTCTTTCTCTTTTGTAAAGGCTCCGCCACCACAGGTGCATTTAAAGCCATCTGGAAGTAAATCCTTAGCGTCTAATTCATACCAAGCGTCTGAACCTTTTACAGAAAATACTTTTGCAACAGAATCTATTGCCTCACCATCAATAACAGGTTGTTTACAATCGTCGCAATAGAAAATAGGAATTGGAACGCCCCACATACGCTGACGTGAAATGCACCAGTCGCTACGGTCGGCAACCATACTTGAAATACGGTCCTCGCCCCATGTTGGTATCCAGTTTACATTTTTAATTGCCTCTAATGCCTTTTCCTTAAACCCATCAACAGATGCAAACCATTGCTCTGTTGCACGGAAAACGATAGGGTGTGAACATCTCCAACAATGTGGATATGTGTGTGTTATTGGTGTTACCGCAAGAAGTAAATTTCTCTCTTCTAACTCTTTTATAATTTCTGGGTTTGATTTTTCATAGAATAACCCTGCAAATTTGCCTGCAAATTCGTTAAGGTAACCCTTTCCATCAACTGGAACAATCATAGGAACATCATAATTTTTACAAGCAATATAATCGTCTGCGCCATGCCCTGGGGCAGTATGAACACAGCCTGTTCCTGCCTCTAATGTAACGTGTTCACCGTTTATAACAAGCGAATCTCTATCAAGGAATGGGTGAGCACAAACCATATTTTCAAGGTCGCTACCTTTAAATTCCCCAACAATTTTATAATCACTAATTCCCGTTGCGTTAACAGTCGCCTCTATAAGCTCTTTTGCAATTACATATATTTCATCACCTGTTTGCAGGAGTGAATATTCAAAATGTGGGTTTACAGATATAGCAACATTACCTGGAAGTGTCCAAGTTGTGGTTGTCCATATTACAAAAAATACTTTATCTTTAAGCTCGCCAAATTTGCCAAAATCCTCTTTAACAGGGAATTTAACATATATTGAATTTGAAGTATCCTCTTTGTATTCAATCTCTGCCTCTGCAAGGGCTGTTTCACAATCAGTACACCAAATAACAGGCTTTAAGCCCTTGTAAATATAGCCACGCTTTGCCATTTCGCCAAAGGTTTCAATTTGCTTGCCCTCAAATTCTGGCAAAAGGGTTAGATATGGGTTTTCCCAATCAGCAATTATGCCTAACCTTTTAAACTGTTCTCTTTGGTTGTTAACATAAGTAAGCGCAAAATCACGGCACACCTGTCTAAACTGGACTGGTGAAACCTCACTTTTGTTTATACCAAGCTTTTTAATTGCCTGTCGTTCAATTGGCAAACCATGTGTATCCCAGCCAGGAATATATGGTGTGCAATAGCCAGTCATAGTTTTTTGCTTAATAACTATGTCTTTTAAAATTTTGTTAAGTGCGTGACCTATATGAATATCTCCATTAGCAAACGGAGGACCATCATGCAAAATGTATTTTGGCTTTTCAGCATTTCTTTTCATTAGGCTGTTGTATATGTCCATTTGTTCCCATTTAGCAAGCGTTTCTGGCTCTCTTTGAGGCAAACTTGCACGCATTGGGAATTCTGTATTCGGCAAATTTAATGTTTTGCCGTAATCTTGTGCCACTAATTACCACTCCTTTGTTATTGTGCTTCTTGCGGTTCTGCTGTTTCTATTTCAACTGTTTCTTCGGTAGCAGGGGTTTCATCTGCTAAAACTTTTTTAACAAATTCACTTTCAATATTAGCTGTTTGTTCTACTTCTGAGCTTTCGTCAAATTGATTTTCTACTACTTCCTGCTGATCTTCATTAATTTTTTCGATTGTATTGTTTTCTGCTGAATTGCTAAACATTGTATCTTCCGAAGCTCTAACATTTTTTAGTATATCAAGCTGAGAATCAAGCAGAGAAATCATCTTTGCACGATAAACATCTACCCCACGCTTAATATCTTCATATTTGTATGTAAGCTTTGCAACTTCCTCATGGGCGCTATTAATAACCTGATGCGCCTTTGTTTCTGCCTCTTTAATAATATTTGCTGCCTTTTCAGATGCATTTCTTTGCACCTGTTCCCCTGCACTTTGGGCAACAACAAGAGTATTCTGCAAGGTTTGTTCCATCGCCCTATATTGGTTTATACTCTGCGAAAGCAAGGTAATTTTGTCACGAGAATCTATATTTTCCTTGTATAGTTTCTCATAGCCTTCAATAATAAGGTTTAAAAACTCATCAACTTCTTGCATACTATAACCTCGGAAATCCCTTTTAAAAACTTTGTTTTGAATATCAAGTGGTGTAAGCAATCTATTTTCCCCCTTTTTAAATATACCGTTTAGTTGTTATTCCAATTCTGCCTTTTTTCGTTGTTCCTTTTATTTCGGAAACTTCCATTCTGCCCATACCCTTGACAGAAATAATTTGTTCAATGTCTACTATATCGCTTGCGCTTTCCGTTTGCTCCCAATTAACTGTTACCTTGCCAGATTTTATTAAATCAGCAGCCTCACTTCGTGATATTGCGGTTATTGCGCTAATCACAGCGTCAAGCCTTAGGGAAGCAACAGTTACAAAAGTTTCTTTAAACTTTTTCTCGGGCATCTGAACAGAAAAATCATCACAAATTTGAAGCATAACATTTTTATTTCTAACTTTTTCAAGCTGGTCTACAATATAACGTGAAATATCGGATATACAAATTATATATCCACCATTATCGGTTATAATTATATCACCAATTTTCTCACGCTTTATGCCAAGCCCTAAAATAGAGCCAAGATAATCACGGTGAGATAAACCATCAAGCTCTCTGCCAGTTATTTGTATAATATTTATAGGAAAATCTTCATTTTGAATTTGCACAAAATCTGGATAGCATGCTATGATTTGACGATCTGTCTCATCATACCCTCCAAACGCAGAAAAACAAACGCCAGTTTTACCCAGTGCCCTTTTTGCAAGCACAAGCTCATGTCCGTTTAAAAACTGAGTTGTTTTCATTTCAAAATTCTTTTCCGCATACCTTTGAGCATCTAAAACTCGTGATAATAAAATGCGTTCATCATCTGTTTTAGCCATTTCTAAAAGCATATCCCTATTTTTCATATAGCACTAAATAAACCTTTGAATTAAACCAATAAGCAAAAAAGCTATAATAGGTGATAAATCAACCATTATACCTGTATTCCCCATTGTTTTATCAAGTAATCTTCTAATTGGTTCTAAAATTGGCTCTGTAACAATGTATAAAATTTCTACTGCCTTGTTATTAAAATTAGGTATCCACGATATAATAACACGAGCAAATATTAACCAACTCATTACATCAAGCACTGTATATTATACTTGTCTAATCAACAAAACCGCTCCTTAATAATTCCAAGGGAAAACGCCCTTATTACGAAGTTCATCCTTAAAATCGCCCATTATTCCAACATTATATGGTGCAATAAGGAAAATTCCGCTTGAAATTTTTTGAATATTTCCATCAAGTGCATAAACAGAACCGCTAAGAAAATCTACTATTCTGCGTGCTATTTCTTTTTCAACGCCCTCTAAATTTATCACTACTGGCTTCTTTTGTTTAAGATGGTCAGCAATGTCACGAGCCTCGTCAAAGGTTTCAGGTGTTACAACAACAACCTTTAATTGAGTGGTTGTATGAATGTTAACAACCTTACCCTTTTTTACTGTGTATTCTGCCTCTTCTTGTGCAGCAGTTTCTAAAAATTCTTGCTCTGCCTCTGGCTCAGCGTCAAGCCCAACAAATGTCATTACCTTGTTAAAAATTTTATTCATATGTAAACCCCCTATATAATATAATTTCTTTCACCGAAAATGCCTGTTCCAATGCGAACAATGTTCGAGCCCATTTCTATTGCTGCCTCAAAATCACCCGACATTCCCATTGACAAATATTCCATACATATATTATGGTGGTTTTTCGCCTTAATGTCAATGAATAATTTATTACAAATTTCAAACAATTTCTTGTTTTCGTCATAAGTAGCATAAGTTGGTGGTATAGTCATAAGTCCACAGACTCTTATATTATCAAGGGTTTGCAGGCTTTCAAGCAAGTTTTCAAGTTCATTTTGTAGTATACCAAATTTTGTCGTTTTGCCAGAAATATTTATTTGAATTAACACATTTTGAACCTTTTCAATACGTTTTGCGTGGCTATTTATCTCCTTTGCAAGCTTTAAGCTGTCCACAGAATGTATAAGGTGTGCCTTATCAATTATGTATTTAACCTTATTCGTTTGCAGATGACCAATTAAATGCCAGTTTACATTTTGCATTTGATGGTATTTATCTACAAGCTCTTGTACCTTATTTTCGCCCAAATTTGTTATTCCAGAGTTAACAGCCTCAGCAATTCTTTCAACATCAATTGTTTTAGATACAGCTATAAGGGTTATGTCATCGAAATTTCTGCCACTTTTTTTTGCGCTAACTGCAATTCTTTCTTTAATACTTTGTATATTTTTGGCTATGCTCAAAATTTCACCTCCCTATTTTATGATTTTGCCATCTTCTATATTTTTGCCATTTACTATTACCTCATCATAAAGTAGCAGTGCATTTTTCTTTTGATTATCCTCTTTTACTATAACAAATTCATCATTACTATGTAAAATTTCTATTGGCTTAAACCTTGCAATACTCTCATTATTAACAAACACCCCACTTGTTCCGTCAGCTAAAATTCTAACGGCGGATTTTGGAACCTTAAAACCGCTATAAGTCCTCCTAATTATATCAGAATTAGCCTTTCTGAGTGAGTATATTTCGTCAACATACTGGTCACAAGCCGTAATAATTGCTACTTTTCCGTTACTATTAGGCTGCGAAATTGTATCAACCCTTGCTTCAAGAATTCTATCTGTTATATCTGGGAAACGCAGTGAAATTGCCGTTTCTGGCTTTAATTCTTGAACCCATTTTTGGTCAACTATCGCCGCAAAATACCACTGATAATTATCAATAATTTTTATTGCAGGCTGTCCTTGCTTAATTAACTTACTTTGTTCAAACTTTTGCTTGTCAGCACTTGCAAGAACATCTGGCGTTATTGTTTCCCTATTTTTCAAATCAAAAAACCCTTCAAAACCATCTATATTTGAACTAAAAACGCCAGGGAGTGGAGCAATTACATCTACCTTTTTCGCACTAACTGATGCTTCTAATTGTGCTTTTTCTTGTTTTAGCATATCGCCTGTGTTTACAAAGGTCGATTTTTGCCCTTGCGCTAATAATTTGCGCTCTAAAAGTTTATTTATATCATCTTTATACTGCGTAACCTTGTCTGTGTGCCTACTATAAGTTGCATAAATTACATCATTTACTTGGTTACTAATTGCACTATCAATTTGGGCAACATCACCAGCGAATAAATCTTTATGAATTGAGCTTCGCTCAACCTCTGAAATACGCTCATTTATTCTGTTAATTTTGGCCTGTATTGCTTCATCAATCTTGCCACTAAAAACCGTTGCAATTTTGTTATCCTTTGTTATTCGGTCGCCCTCTTTCGCAATACAACTAAGCATTCCGTCTGTCGGGGCATTTATAACATATTCATTACGAATTAAATAACCATTTACACTTGTGCTGTCTTCTATTGTTCCATAGCGAACTATTTCAGTTTTAACAGGTGAACTCATTCCAGAAACAAGCCGAAAGGTAAGATAAACAAGCCCTGCAATAATCACAAGACGAAAAAGGGCTATACCTTTTTTCTTTCTTTTGCGTGGTGTCTTTTTCTCTTGCATTTGCAGTATATCCCCCTTATTCTTCTGTTGGCGCTGAATTCATAAAGCTAATTGGTTTTGCAGGAACTATTGTCGATATTGCATGCTTATACACAAGCTGTTGTTTGCCCTCACTGTCAAGAACAACTGTGAAATTATCAAAGCCACGCACCATTCCCTTGAATTGAAAGCCATTAGTTAGAAATATAGTTACAGGAATTTTGTCTTTTCTTGCTTGGTTTAGAAAAATTTCTTGAAGGTTTATTACGTTTTTGTTCATTTTTATTTCCTCCTAAATAATTATACATTATTTTTCAATACTTTCAAGCTGATTTATCCATTTTATATCTTTATTTCGCCTAAACCATGTTAATTGACGCTTTGCATATCGCCTGCTACCTTGTTTTATTTGTTCTATTGCCTCATCAATGGTAACCTTGCCTTTAAGATAAGCAATTATTTCCTTATAACCAATTCCCTGCATTGCAGTAGTGTTTTCACTAATTCCCATTTTCAAAAGATTTTCAACCTCTTGCACTAAACCCATTTCAAGCATTATGTCAACTCTTTTGTTTATTCGCTGGTACAAAATATCTCTATCCATATTGGTTGAAAACATCCTCGTTTCA
>CAYVWT010000064.1:0-8124 GCA_964455565.1 uncultured Clostridiaceae bacterium
ATATAAGTGTTACACTTTAACTTTACAAAAGACAATATGGTATTATAAAAACTTAGTAACTATTCAGAACCCCTAGTTGAAAATGAAGTCTGGATTACCAACAATCGCTTGACGAATTGCTTCATATGAATTTATCCCAAGTTTTTTTGCAGTTCCAACATAAGACATAATTTTAAGAAAATCATCTGCCCCATCCTTTGTTCTAAAGCAACCAGATACTTTGGTTTTTACCTTTATCATGCGGATATCACGTTCTGCAAGATTATTGTCAAAAGGCACCGCAAAGGTTTTAACAAACAGACAGACTGATTCCTTGTATTCAAGAAGCCTCGTAATTAACGCAAGAATCTTCCCTTTTTTCTTGCGTCCACGCTTCTTTTCAGTAATAACAGGAAGCGGATTCATTCCAAACGCTTCCTGAAGAATGGAATCATATTTTATATCGAACTTATGGAGATGATAATGGCTTAATTTTGACTTTTCAGCCTGTACAGCCTTTTCTTTTATCCGTTTCATATCCAAAAGAAACTCTTTAAACTTCGTTGCCCATATCTGATTCGGATAGTTTTCTTCTATTCCGGTCAATTCCCTTAACAAATGGGCGCAACAAACTGCATGGGTAATGTTATAGTTCCAATATGACTTCCAGCAGTCATGTACGGCAATACCATCAAATTTAGGAAGAACACCATTGGCTTCCATGCCTTCAATACCTCGTTTATGGTGAACACTGAGGTAGGTATATTGTTTAGTAGAAGAATTATGAACCCACATCGTGCGACCTTCCACGCGCGTGCCGGTTTCATCAAAATGTCCAATTGCAGATTCAATTACCTTTTGACGGATCGTATCGACTGTATTTTTGATATTCTGTGCACACTTTTTTACCATTGAACTTATTGTTCCGGTAGAGAGCGGAATACTGAATACGTTACCAAGGATTTCATGGGTTCGTTTTATGCTAACCATTCCTACGGTATTCAGTGCAACTACAAGTGCTTTTAAGTTTTTGCCATACTGCACAGTTGCAGAGATATCGGAAGGAAATTCTCCCTGTAATGTCTGCCCAACGTGAAACGGACATTTAGCAAATGAGAATTTTTGATGTTCTGTCACACGAACGGTGACAACGGCATCAATCACATGACGCTTCTCTGCAATGCAGGCACGTTGCTCTATGCATTTTGAAATATTTGGGCAGTTTTTACAGCTTTCGGGCATATGCTTTATCACTACGTCAGGGTCAGCAATAAATGATAGATGTGTTCCGCGATGCCCTTGCTGTCCGCCAGGTTTTTTGCCGGATTTCTGACGCAAGCTTTTGGTAACTGGCTTTTTTAAGCCATCACTGGAAGGAGGCTTTCCACTGTTTTTAGAATTCTTGTTAAGTTTTTCATTTAACTCAGCAATGGTCTGTTTTAGTTGCTCAATCATGACGGTCTGTTGCTCGATAGTTGCATATAATGTATAGATTAACTGTTTTAACTCGGAATTCTCTTTTATTAGTGCTTCAATACGCTCATCTTTTGACAACTGGACCACCTTCTTCCCTTGATTTCTATTGTATACAGTTCGTGATTTTACAAAAACTGCAAAAGATTTTGAAGATACATTAAAAAAACTAAAGGTTATTGGTTATAATGCTATTCAAGTTTCTGCAATTGGGCCAATAGACTATAAAGAAGTAAAGCAAATTGCAGATAGCTTTGATATGAAAATATGTGTAACTCATTCACCTTTTGACAGAATGAAAAGTGATTTAAAAAAATTAATTGCTGAGCATAAAAGTTGGGGTTGTGCTTATATAGGGTTAGGTAGCCTGCCTGCTGAATTTCATGGTAGCTATGAAAAACAAATGGAATTTGTGAAAATTATAAACCCAATTGCCAAAGAAATAGCACAAAGTGGGTTAAAATTTGTATATCATAATCATAGGTTTGAATTTGAAAAATTTAATAGCAAAAACTTTTTTGAGATAATAGCAGAAAATACAAATTCAACAGAGGTTGGGTTTTTAGTAGACACATATTGGGTTCAAGCAGGTGGAGCATCTCCATCAGCATTTATAAGCAAATATGCAGATAGAATAGATATTGTTCATCTTAAAGATATGCAGGTAATGAGTGACAATATTACTATGGCAGAGGTTGGCGAGGGGAATATGGATTGGCAGCCAGTTATAAAAGCTTGCGAGGATATTGCCGTTAAATGGTATGCAGTAGAACAGGATACTTGTTACCGAGATCCATTCGAAAGCCTTGAAATTAGCCTTGCAAACATTAAAAAGTGGTGAGTAGCATGAATGTAGCTATAATAGGACTTGGAGTTATATCTGCAATTCATATTGATGCAATAAATTCATACGGTGCAAACCTTGTTGCTGTTTGCGATATACAAGAGGGAAAAATGCAAAAATATGGTTGTGCAAAATATATCGATTATCACGACCTTTTAAAAAGAGATGATATAGATATAGTCCATATTTGCACACCTCATTTTCTGCACCCACAAATGGCAATTGACTGTGCAAATGCAGGGATACACGTTCTGGTTGAAAAACCAGCAGCAACACAAACTGAACAATTAATAAAAATGATAGAAAACAAAAATGGCAAAAAAGTTTCTGTGTGTTTTCAAAATAGATATAACAATGGTACAATAATGGCAAAAGATTTTATAGATAACAAAACTTATGGTGATGTTTTAGGTGTATATGCACTGCTGCCATGGTATAGGGATAATGAATATTATACTAATAGTGATTGGCGTGGCAAGCTTTCGACTGAGGGTGGCTGTTTGCTTGTTAATCAAGCCATACACACAATTGATTTAATGCAATATTTAATTGGAGATATTAAAGCAGTTAAGGCACACGTTGATAATAACACTCATAATGGCATTATCGAGGGTGAGGACACTGCAACCGCTGCTATTTATTATAAAAGTGGCATAGTTGGTATGTTTTTTGCCACAAATTGTTATAATAATGGGTCAACCTCTCAAATAGAGATAAAATGTGAGAAGGCAACATTAAAACTTACCGAAAAGGGTTTGTTTATTGATGATGAGCTTGCAATTGAAAATGAAAAAGCTCGCACAGCAAAAAGTTATTATGGCAATGCACATTCAACGCTAATACATCAGTTATATGATGATATTTTATGCAAGGGAGGAAGTAGCATACCCGTTGAAGAAGCACTTCCTGCGTGCAGGATAATTGAAGCAATTTACGAATCTTCAAATAAAAACAAGAAGATTTCGATAGCGTATGGTACTGAAAGCTCCTTGGATTTTAGAGTAATATGAGATAAAGTATTATCTGTATTAGTCAATGAAAAATGGGAGCCTCCTGTGTTATATAGCGGAACATTATAATGAAAAAGTAACATTAGATAACCTTTGCGAAATTATTCACGTTTCAAAGTTCCATTTTTTAAAGCTATTTAAAACACACACTGGCTTTACGCCCTATGAATATTTGATAAATTATAGGATTAACAAGGCGAAACAGCTATTAAAAAACACAGACATTTCAGTAAATGATGTCTGTGTATGCGTTGGGTTTAATGACGAAAGTAGTTTTATTAAGCAGTTTAAAAAAGCTACTGGGTATACACCCCTTAATTATAGACGCTTTTTTTGAACAGCCTGTTTGATACGCTTTATTTGTTGGGTGCTTGCGAACATAAGGTTGATTTGGTTATTGCCAAAAGTGTGAGACGCAAATAGAAGAGCTTTACACCGCGGAGATTTTATAACACCCAACGCTCTTAAACAAGAAAAGCTGTTATCATAAAAAGCAACTACATACATTGTAGTGAAATAGTCCTTGAATACAACAAAAGCATACATATAAATAAATTAATGCACTCAACTACAAAAATTATTAGTAGTTGGGTGTTTTTCAAGGCAATTTAGCAATTTTGCTTGACGCTTTTGGATATATAGGCTATAATGTTTTTATAATATATATTAGCCGAAAGGAGTTTTTGAAATGTATATCAAAAGAGATATGGAAGATGTTGTTTTGGAATTGAGTAATCAATATCCAGCGATTTTAATTACTGGACCAAGGCAAGTTGGCAAAACTACAATGCTACAAAATTTAATGCAAGGCACAGATAGAACTTATGTTACTTTGGATGATTTAACCGCGAGAGGTTTAGCAAAGAATGACCCTGCAATGTTTTTTCAAACATACAAAACACCAATTTTAATTGACGAGGTGCAATATGCACCCGAGTTATTTCCATATATAAAAATGATGGCAGATAATAATCATAAGGCAGGTGAGTTTTGGCTTACTGGCTCGCAAATTTTCAAGCTTATGCGTGGTGTGCAGGAAAGTATGGCAGGGCGAGTTGCCCTATTGAATTTAAGTCCACTTTCACAAAATGAAATTTACAATAAGTTCGAAAATAAGCACTTTGAGCTTGATTTTGATGTGTTGCTCCAAAAGCAAAAGAAAATAAAAAATCCCAATGTTATAGAGATGTTTGGAAGAATTTTTAGAGGTAGTATGCCTGCAATTGTTAGCGGAATTTATAAAGATATAAACATTTTTTATAGTAGCTATCTAAGCACATATATTGAAAGAGATGTTAAAGAAATATCTGGTACTATTGATAGTCTGTCATTTATGAAATTCATCACATCTGTAGCCTGTCGGACAGCACAACAGGTAAACTATGCCGATATTGCGAGAGATGCTGAAATTGACCAAGTTACCGCTAAAAAGTGGCTTTTGATACTTGAGACATTGGGGCTTGTGTTTTATCTGCATCCATATTCAAATAACACGCTGAAACGAACAATCAAAACACCTAAACTGTATTTTTATGATACAGGATTAGTGGCATATCTTACAAAATGGAGTAGTCCTGAAACATTAGAAGCAGGAGCAATGAATGGTGCAATATTTGAAAATTATGCAGTTTCAGAAATTATAAAAACCTACTACAACTGTGGAAAGGAGCCATATATATACTATTATCGTGATAAAGATGCGAAAGAAATTGATATTGTGTTAGAAAGAGATGGTCAACTTTTTCCAATAGAAATCAAAAAAACAGCAAGACCAGCATCGCAACTAACTGGCGTATTCAAGCTTCTCGACAAAGCTACCCTAATCCGCTCCACGGGTGGAGTGCTTTGCATGACGGATACACTTTCTGCATTTAGCAAAGATGAGCTAATAGTCCCAGTTGGGCTGATATAAGAAAATATTAAATGAAAAAACTACAATAACAAAGGGGCATGATAAAACCACTCATTGCCATAATAGGTGACTATCACGATTTCACACCTTACACCAAGCAGTAAACTCATTGAGAGTAATCTCGCCACTATAGGAACAACTGCGCATATGCTTAGCTTCTTTTGTCCAGGCTTTAAACTGTTTTGCGGTTAAATACCCTGCTCTTTTTCTTGAAAAGTGAGTTGTAGCTAATTCAGAATCATAGTGTTTTTTGATGTTCTTAGGGTGTTTTTTATGTTTTCAATCAAATACCACAGTACTTCCAGATAAAAATAGGGCAGCAGCACAAAAGCTTAATTCACTGGTTGAAAGAACTGATATGGAACAATAACATATTATTCAAACGTATAAATGTCATTGTAAACATAAAGTTGGTTGACTTATGTGTATAATGTGGTATAATTTGTTTATACTATAGTTGGAGGTGTTATTTATGATAAGGGAAGCCATTAGCGATTTAATTAAATGGAAAAGTGGGAATAACAGAAAGCCTTTAATAATTCGTGGTGCAAGACAGGTAGGTAAAACATGGATTATGAAGGAATTTGGAAAAACATATTATGAAAAATACGCATATATAAATTTTGATAATAACGAGAGAATGCAAAGCTTGTTTAGTGGTAATCTCGATATTTCAAGAATAATAACAGCTCTTCAAATTGAATCTGGTGTTAAGATAGAAGCTGATAATACACTAATTGTTTTTGATGAGGTGCAAGAGGTTCCACGGGCTTTAACGTCATTAAAATACTTCTGTGAGAATGCACCACAGTATCATATAGTTGCTGCAGGCTCACTGCTTGGTGTTGCACTTCACCCAGGTACATCCTTCCCAGTAGGTAAGGTTGATTTTATGGATTTGTATCCACTTAACTTCATAGAGTTCTTAAATGCAACAGAAAATGAAAGCCTGATAGAGCTTTTAGAAGCAAAAGATTTTGAACTTATAACAAGTTTTAAGGGTAAATATATTGACATCTTAAAACAATATTATTATGTTGGTGGAATGCCTGAGGCGGTCAGTAATTTTATTGAAACAGGGGATTATGCAATCGTTCGTGAGGTGCAAAATCGTTTGCTGATGGCATACGGGCAGGATTTTTCAAAGCATGCACCAAATGAAGCTGTACCAAGAATTCGTATGCTCTGGACATCAATCCCAGCTCAGCTTGCAAAGGAAAATAGAAAGTTTGTGTATGGTCTTATTCGCCAAGGTGCAAGAGCAAGGGAATATGAACTTGCAATGCAATGGCTCCTTGATTGTGGTCTGATTTATAAAGTAGGAAGGATAACAAAGCCAGATATGCCACTTATGGCATACCAAGACTTTAATGCATTTAAGCTCTTTGTTCTGGATGTAGGACTGCTTTCTGCTATGAGTGATCTTGATATAAAATCATTATTAGATGGTAATAGAGTTTTTGAAGAGTTTAAAGGAGCATTGACAGAGCAATATGTTCTGCAACAGTTAATAGCAAACAAAAACATTACTCCTTTTTACTGGACTGCTGAAAAGTCAAATGGTGAAATTGATTTTGTTTTCCAGAGTGGTATGAACGTTGTTCCACTTGAAGTAAAGGCTTCAGAAAATCTACAAGCTAAAAGTTTGAAAAGCTATTGCCTACGGTACGAGCCTAAGTATGCAGTACGCACATCGATGTCTGATTATAGAAAGGAAGATTGGCTAACCAACCTTCCACTTTATGCAGTGAATATGATTTTAGGTATTTTAGAATAGAGGACACGAGATGAAAATAAATGAGAAGTTCTGAATGATATTTATAGTGGCTTTAATTATCATAGTCATAGTTTTAATAATAAGTGCAGTTGTTTTGGCACTTGTGACGAACTTTGATTACGGAATTATAATCACTCTTTTGGTTTTGGGTATATGTTTTGACAAAACAAACATATTAAACGACTTTGAGAATATTAAGCGTAGGGAAATATTAAGTGTGGATGATTGGTTAGTGAAGTATCCTGAGTTTACGGTTGAGGAAATAGGTTAACTTATAAAGCTGTCAACCTTCAATGAGTATGAACAACTTGCAATTTTTGGAACAGTATCCTTTTAGAGCAACCAATTATTGTTTATGATGATATTATTATATTGGTTGGATTTATTGACATCTATTGGAGCGTACAGCAGGAAACGCCGTGCACAGTAGAATTAAGAGTACAGTTGTAATGGAGGCTTATAAATGTCGGAGGAAAATGCTCAAAACATCGAAAAAATATTAGCATTACCAAATGAAGCAGAGCATTGTAATGACGGACTATCAATTGCAGAAATTGTTAAAATTTCTAAGGCGAAAAGGGAATTATCTTTGGCAAGAGAGAAAGGAATCAGAGACTTTGAAGCATCTATAGCTTTTGAGGAAATAAAAGGATTTATGATTTGTTATGCGGAAACATACTCAAAGTTATGCGTGGATTTATTGGAAAGCAAGACGACGCTAATAGTGTCCAGAGAAGCTGCTGAAGAAATGCTAAAAGAAAACATTATGAATTTACTCAAATCAATTGGGAAAATGCTGCAAAACGGCGTGTCAATTGACTATATTCATCAAATAACAGGGCTTGATAAAGAAAAAATCAAAGATATTGTTAGGGTAAATATAGTTTAGCTTTGGAGATGAGATAGCGTTTATGTGGGTAGTATAGTAAAATTAGAGAAATAAGCATCAACGGGTCATAAGGGTGTCAATTTCAAAATATGGCAAGCTACAAGCTACGTTATATTACCAAAAAGTTTTTAAGTGCCAATCTAAACAACAAGGTTGACATAACATATGCCAATACACGAATACATATATATCCAACCTCAAACACCCCATAAACAAAGGCTTTGCAAAGGGGGATGGGGA
>CAYVWT010000065.1:0-8027 GCA_964455565.1 uncultured Clostridiaceae bacterium
AGCGTCAAAGCCGTTAGTTCTAGTATTTAACGATAATGTTCCACTAAAATCTGTTTCTGAAAACACCTTATAGATTCCACAATCATCCATATATAGGTCAGTTGCAGTGCTAGTTGCAGGTTTTAAGGAGTATCGTGCCATTGTTAGTGAGCCAATTGGAGTTGTATACCCATATGACACTTGGTTTAACACTTTAACACCATTGACATAACCATCAATAAGATTTGACCCACCAGTTATAACAATCGCTAGGTCGTACCATGTATTTAGGCTGTATGCAGAAGTTTTAGTCCCGTGGAACTATATAAATCCATCACTACCAAGGTTTATGGCAGCTTTGGGTGCAAATGCATTATTGTACTTAACTAGTATTCCTTTGCTGGAATCAACTGAAGATGCACTGAGTGAGGTTGTTGCTAATTTTGTATAAATTACAACCTTTTCACCCGCACTAATTGTACGACTTGTGACGTTACTTTCTGATAATAAATTAGCTGAAATTTCAAAACTCGCAACTGTATTGTCTGTGTAAAACCTTAACGACGCATCTGTGCTTCCCTTACCAAAGGCACCCGTTACTCTTGCTGAGGACACACCAGTTGTTAAGGTTGTTGTTGATGAAGGTAGTGCCGCCGGACGCAAAATACCATTTGTTCCTGCAACATAACTTACATCGTTAAAGTTAACATATGACAATAAACCACCAAATGAACCACCTAATGCCGCAAATCCTGTAGGCATATTTGTAAATAACATCCCCATTATCAATAACCAAATACTTACTTTTAACTTTTTCATTGTAAATCCTCCTTATAATTTATTATTATTTTTATATCGCATCTGGAGCGCAAAAAGCAGATAATTCAACATATTTTTGTGCTATTTTCTTTCACCCAATGGGTGAAAGTTGAATTTCAAAGAAACGCTTATGTATTACTGCTTAGGGTGTGTTTTTTAAATTGTCGATGTAGAATCTAGGTCCTTAAAATTTTTAAAAATTATTTTAGTTTTTTATTATAAATATCCTCGAGCTTTTTATAATTCATTTTCTCCATTTCTACCATAAAATTGTTCCACTCCGACATTGATTTTCCCCCTAAAATAAACTTTATAGCGTTTTCGCTTACTAAAGTATCAAGCGGTGTTAATATGCTAGCAATTTCATCATTTTCAGCTTTAGTAAAATCAACTATAGGATCAGTCGGCAATACATTCCCTTCGCTCTTATATTTATTTAAAGCATTTAAACTAAACATAGCTATATCTTTTTTTTCAATTGTCTTATCAACTAATCCATATCTCTGATGTTCAGATATAACTGGTAACAACCACCAATTATTAATGCCTAAATCTGCTGGCTTTGGCATTTTTTCAAATTCTTGCTGTGTCATTTTACCTTTAGCCAACATTGCGTCGGTGGTATTTGAACGATATCCAAATAGCTGTTTGCCTGCAATATATGAATCATCCTTTTTCCAGTGCGTTCCTTCTTCACCATAAGCTAAAGTATTAATGCCTTCTTCACTATAACACCAATCCATAGCCTTAATTGCAGAATCAATGTATTTTGATTTTTTAGAAATCGTTACTGGCCATCTATATCCAATATTTTGATGATATAAAAGTGGCTGCTTTGGTCTTTCTCCATTTATTTCGACAGGGAAAATATGTTTTTCTTCTCTTTCAGGATACTTTAGCTTATCCTCACCACCTAATTGATAGCCCATTGTTGCCTGTTCCATACACAATGTATATGTACCATCTCGATACCCAGCAAACAATTCTTGTTGTTGCATAGTAATAAAGCTTGGGTTAATTAATTTATTGTCATACATCCATCTATAGAATTCCACCCAAGTTTTAAAAGTGGGTTGAGCAGGTCCATAAACAAATTTTTTGCTACCATTTGAAAAACGATTGTCATAAGTCATTGATGGACTTGCACCAAAAAACGAACTTGTATAAGTTGAAAAATAATTCCAACCAAGTCTAGAAGATGTTACATACTGATTACCACCTCTTTCTTTCAATACAAGTATTGCCTTCTTCAAATCATCTAATGTCTTAATATTATCTGCATCCATTCCGCCTTTTTTCAATAAATCATTTCTAACAGTCCACATACTGTTAACTGCTCCAAAGTTAGAAATATTTGGAAATCCATAGAGTTTATTATCTTCAAGATGTCTCGTCTTTTCTTCAATATCAGAAAATTTATCAAGCCACTTTTTTAAATTATTAAGCTTTCCATTTTTTATATATTCATCTAATGGTACAAATAATCTTGGCCCATAATTTTTATAAGTTTGTTCAGTAACATCCTGATAATAATTAATCATATCAGGAATTTGACTTGAAGCTAATGTTGCTGTTAATTTTTCCCTAAAGGTATCTCTCGGTACGCTTTGAATCTCAAATTTCGCACCAACTGCTTCACCCCACTTTTTAATAATCCAAGTATCGCTTGTAACGGTTGTCCCAGGATCTGAGGGAAGCATATAAGTTAGTGTTGGAATTTCATTAGGATTTGTTTTATTTGCATTTTTGTTAATACTACAACCTGCAAACGACATAACTAAAAAACTTGTTATTACGAGAATTAATACTATTCTTTTCATTTTTTTCCTCCCTATTTATTAATAATTTTATGTACTAAACAACTTCGAAACCTTTTTTGATTTTCCTTTTACCATTATATCTAATTTGTAATTGCTTTTATTTTTTTAGAATTACTTTTATACTATCTAACCACATCTTTGTATCAACTGGATTTGTAAGTAATCCTAATGTAAGTTTTTCTGCTGCTAAATCATTACCTCTAAATGGTGCATCTTTTGCTACCAATTCATCATCAATATACCAATCAAAGGTTTTCGTACTAAACTTGACATGAATTTTATGCTTTTTCCATTTAGCTCCATCATATTTTGCTACTGATGTTGACTTTGAATTTGCATAATACCAATAATCATTTGAACTAACCAAAGTCGAAATAATCTGACCAACCCCTGTTACATATAGAACCATAGCACCTGAGTTTGTTACACCAGGCTTAATTTCTACTTTTTGCTCAAGCTCTACTATAAAATCCCTTTCAAGCTTAATTGGCAGTTGCATTAGTTGATTATAACCAACACCTGTATTCGCAGTATCTACAAAATAACATTTGCCTTTTCCATCATCTCTTTCTGTAATTGGTGCTATTGAGCGAATCCACATACTTGATGTTTCTTGAAGTGGTGTTCCTATAGGATAGCTTTCAAAATTTTCATCAACCACAACAATTTCAGAGCTACTCTTTATGTCTACATTTTTCTCAAACACCCCGTCACTTAGCACTAAACTTATCTTAATTACAGAGTCACCTATATTGTTTGCATTGACTTTTCCATTGCCTACAATTGTAATAATGTCAGGGTTTGACGATAATGCCTGAACATCAGCCCAACTTAATTCGATTTCTTTTCCCTTTATTTCTGAATTCAATATAAGATTTGCACTTTCCCCATTTAATATATTAATAATACCATCTTTTAATATTGCATTTGCTTTAACATTTAATTTGGTAATATCTGATTTTTTAAGTGTTACGCCTTTTTCATTAATAACTATGTCGGAGAATACCGCACTCGCTTTCTTTGACACATCTCCTGATGCGGAAAATATTCCTGCGATTGCTGTCTTTAATACAACATCAGATGTAGCTAATGGGCTTCCCCAATTGTTGCCATCATCTGAACCATAAACTTCGTATGCTAGACCCTTTTTGGCAATTTTTATATATGGTTTATTAATTTCCAATTCTGTAGATATAACTTCAATATCAAAGTCTTTGCGAACATCCATTACAAGACCCTTACCTTTTATGTTTCTAACTCCTATAAAAGGAGAATTAGAGGATGCAAATTCTCGTACCATTATACCTGCTTGCCCATCTGTTATATCACTTACTTTGGCACTTATTTCAAAATCTTTTATCACAGGCGACATAAGATGCTTATAAACAAAAGTGCCACTGTCCTGAGTGCCTGTATCTCCAACTGCAGTTACATTCACACCCATTCCCGAAGATGTAAGTGTAATTGCACCTTCGCTTGTACTTGCACTTCCCCAAGTTGTGGGGTTTCCTAAAACATAACCTGTATACTCCATTGGAATATCCCAAAACTTACGTATATCATTTGTTGAAGAAGCAAATGATATAATAGCCCATTCGTTCATCTCATCCACTATAACTCTTTTTTTATTCCCTTCAATTACTACATTTGCTTTTACTGGACTGCACCCAGGCTTGAAAATATATGCTTCTTCACCTTTTGCAAAATCAGCATCTATAGTGAGAGTCACATTTCGTGCTACTTCGTACTCATCTTTATTTATTATGTGTACCGATGTATTCTCTCCTTTTGTTCTAGGTATTGCATAAAGACTATTTCCATTAGTATTAGTTACTACTGCTTTTTTCTGGCTATTAATCCACTGTTCATTTACACTTTCCTTACTTATTACATTTACACCACTTTTCTCAATCTTTTCCCTGTCCTCAGCTTTTATTTTATCAAGTGATGAATATGTTATAAGGTAATCTAGACCTTTTAACTGCTGTGCATCAATAGAATGATTAGGTCTATCTGCACTATATGCAACCATAATTGCTTTATATGGAACTCCGGCATTAAATAATTGCATTGCAAAATTCTTGTATTGTAAACTATTCTTGGCATTAATATCCTCATCCCAATTTGCAAGAACCCCTATTTTGGCTGGTATTTCATAACCATTAAATAAATATGGATATTCTCTCATAAACAAATACATATCACCATAATCATAAATAGAACCACAAAATCTATCCGCTGTTCCAATATATACATCCCAAGGAATAAGCATATAATGTCCTAACGCATATGTTAATGCTATCGTTGGTCGCATCTCTTGTGGAACCCTGCTATAATGTACTGGTGTTGCTATTATTGGCTTTCCTATACTGCTAAATATTCGTGCCGCAGGTACAAGCGTTTCATTCTTTAACTTCGTAATATTTGCCTCTGATGAGCCAAAATCCATCGCCGAAAACAGCACATTTTGACTTTCTGCTTCTATTCTATCAAGATTTAAAGCACCAACATTTCCCGAAAACAAAACATCTTTTCCTAAATACTCAGATAAATCTTTTTTTAGATTAATATAAAAATCTGCGGTTCCTTTCGCTTGATATTTATAATATAATGTATGCAGTGGTATGCTACCTCGTTTTGCAATATAATCTCCGTCGGTTGCTATATTATGTTTTTCAGTTAAATAGCTCTTATAATTAAAGCTATTTATATCTGGTATATTGTATTTCGATAATAGCTCTTCTTGAGATATATTTTGCTTTAAATATTCTTTAAAACCATTTACACAATCATCACAAAAACAGCCTGTGCTAAAATTGAATACAGACATATTACCATCTGCATCATCAAAATGAAATTCACTAGCCCCATAGTCAATATATTTTTTTCCGAGTTCTCTAACAACCTCATTATATTTTGTTGAAATTTGGCATGCCCAAGGTGCTCCAAATGTCATCCAAGGTGCTATTATAGGCTTGCCTTCAAAAGTCTTAGCACCTCCTGGTATATGTCCATCTGCACCTTTAGTTCCGATAATAGTATTAAATGAAGCTTGAAAAGGAAGCCCTAAATTAATTACTCCTTCAATATGATTTTTCTGGTTCATATATGACCATATGTTTTGAACTCCGCCAAATCTTTTTATAGCATTAGAGGATGGCATATCTACAATTTTACTGCTGAAATCTCCTCTATACCAACGTGCTGACATAAAGGTTGTTGAATATGATGCAATTCCTTTGGGTTCAGGTGGCGAATTTAGTTGATTAATCATAATATCCACCATATATGGTTCAGAAAGAGGCTCACTCTTATCACTAATCATAATTAATCCGCGATCATCCCAAAAAACTTTCTTTCCTATAGCTTCTACCATCGCTCGAAGCGGTATGAATGTTCGATCATTATATATTTGCGGTGCAACATCTATAGTTTTATCAACACCATTAATACTTATAGTATCCGAATTAAGAACCATTTTTACAATGTTTTGTTCATTACTAATTGAAATCATTTTGCTTGCTTCATCAAAAGCAACTTTTGCACCAAATGCTTCTGATATAAATCTTACAGGCACAAGTGTCCGTCCATTCTTTATAAATGGTACTACCAAATTATCATTTTTATCAATTTGGATATATCCATCATCGAGCATTGCAATCGGTCTATCAATTAATAACGATACAACTCCAACTGCCTCGCTTTTCATTTTATCTACTATTTTTTTATACTCTGGCATTTTTCCTTCGGGCAGTCCAGGTGAAGCAGCTTTTAAATCACTTTTTGATATAACCACCTTGTTATCTTCCGAATAAGTCACTTTTACATTATCAAAATATGCTTCGACTTCTCCACCAGCAGGCTTATCCGCATAACCCCCAACAAATTTAATCTCATTGATTGTTCTAGCAGGAGTCGTTGGAAATCTAGTAAGATACGTACCAATATATTTATCATTCAAATAAACATAATTCTTACTCTCCTCATTTTTTTCTGTGTTAATCTGTGTAAATACCTTAAGTGTGTGCCAATCATTTTTCAAACCTGTAACAATAGTTGATTGACCATCTCTTCCATCCATTGTAATTTTATCCTTATAAAGGTTAAATGAACCAATGTTTGAATGCCCTAGTATTGCATTTGCACTACGATTACCAACAATTTTAAAGTCAAATTGATAGCTAACTACCCCCGATGTTATTGGTGAAGTTACAAAAAATCTTTTCAATGATGGTCTCTCACATGAAGAGTAATCTTTTTTTGGAGCAGTTGAATATAATTTAGCTCCCCAAGACGATTCATTTTTACCAAATTTACTACCAGCTGTTGCTGTTGAATTATCTATTCCAGCCTTAGGGTTAAATTCAGAGCCTAATGTCCACCCATCAACAGAAGGACTTACAATGCTTCCGCCATCAGTCGTTATCTTTTCAAAGCCTGTCTCGTATAATAGCTTTTCTCCTGTAATTATACTTTCCTCTGCAAAAACAAGATTTCCTATCATTGTAGTAATACATAAGGTAAATATTAAAGCGATGCTTAATAATCTTTTCATTTCGTTCTCCCCTTCTTTTTTAATTATTTATAGTTATTGTTTTGCTTTCAAATAAAATTTCACAATCTAGTGGATCTTTCCAAATAAACAGCTTAGCAATTTTTGCTCCTGTTGGCACAACAATTTCTGGTGTCTTAACTGTAATTTCTTCGTCTTTATTTGCAACTAGCTTTGGAGAAATCTCGGTTGCATATACTTCCGTTTTATCTTCATTAAAAAAAGTTAATATAGCATGTGCATCTACAGTTAAATCTGCAGTATTATTCTTTATTGTTAATAATCCCTTTACTTTATCTCCTACGCTTAACTTGTTTATAGTAACACCATCTTTTTCTAAGCCTGTAGTAAATTTAATATCTGGATTTTCTACTTTAAATATAAATATGTTATCACTTTCAGTTAGATATTGTCCATTAGCATCCTTTATTTTACCTTCCCTAATCATAACACTATACTCACAACCGTATTCAAACAACATATCTGTAATGAAATTGATTCTAATTTTTTTATTATCGTTTCCAATTGTTTCTACACTAAACATATTTTCTGGAATAATGCTATTTTCCGTTTTATTTTTAATCTCTATTCCAGATTTATCAATTGTAGATAAGTCTAATCCGTTACTAGATAAATGTGATTTATAAGTTAAATCAATTCTATTCGACTCTATATTAATTCTTTGATTATTTTGCACAATATCATTTTTATATACTATTGCCGAATCAAGCTTCATTTTTAAATCGGTCTCCATAATCTTTACATTATCAAAATATGCTTCAACATTAGCTTTAGAGAAAGTACCACCAGTTCCTACAAATTTAATCTCTTTAATTGTTCTATCAGGTGTTGTAGCA
>CAYVWT010000066.1:0-7930 GCA_964455565.1 uncultured Clostridiaceae bacterium
AAGTATTCCATTAACAAAGCTTGCAGATTCCTCGCCCTCATACAGCTTTGCAAGGTCGACAGCCTCATTTATAGAAACATTATCCGGAATATCATCACGATACATAATTTCATATACCGAAAGACGAATTAAAGATATTGATATTTTGGAAATTCGGTTTAGCTTCCAGCTTTCAGATAGTCCAGAAATAATATCGTCTATAATCTCACTTTTTTCTGAAACTCCGAATAAAATTTCCTCAACATAGTCCTTACCCTTACCTGTTAACTCATTTTCTTCATAATATATGTCAATTATATTTTGCGCTGTTTCATTTTGCATCTCTACCTGATACAATAGCTTAAAGGCTACATCACGGGCTTCTTTTCTTGTCATAGTTAGTTCTCCTGTCAAAATTTACTTATCTAACATTATACATTATTTTCTATGAAAAATAAACACTTTTTTGAAAACCTTTAATAAAGATATTTTAAAATGTCGAATTATATGATATAATAGCAAAAAAATTATAATTGGAGTGATTAGTTTAAAAGAAAATCGCTTTCAAACTAATCGTGCTCCGCAGGAATTTATTGCACAGGCGAAATTTTCGTAGCAAAAATCAGCTACAAAACGCCTATGTGCAAAGTACCATTTTAACGCCTTATCTGGCTCATGATAAGTGTGAGGTACAACTATACTTAAATTTTTATGAGCCAGAAAGGTTAATGGTACTTAATATGAATAATTTTCAAAAAATAGGTTTCCTGCCGACAGATATTTTAATTCCAAAAAATATTGATATGAACAATTGGAGTGTCGTTGCTTGCGACCAATATACCTCCGAGCCTGAATATTGGAACAGAGTTGAAACATTAGTAGACGGAAGCCCATCAACCCTACACATTACTTTCCCAGAGATATATTTGGAAGAGGGCAATGGTGATAAAAGAATTGATAATATTAATAAAAATATGCAATTATATATTGATAATAATATTTTCAAAACTGTTCAAAATTCATTTATATATGTTGAAAGAGAAGTTGCAAGTGGCAAAATTAGAAAGGGTTTAGTTGGCGCTGTGGATTTAGAGGCTTATGAATATACACCTGGTGCACAATCACTTGTTCGTGCAACCGAGGGAACTGTGCTTGATAGAATTCCACCTCGTGTTAAGGTTAGAATTGATGCACCACTTGAGCTACCTCACGTTATGCTTTTAATTGACGACGAAAACAAAACTGTTATAGAGCCAATCGGTGCTAAAAAAAGCACACTTGAAAAAGCATATAGCTTTGATTTAATGGAAAACAGTGGGCATATTGAGGGATATATTGTTCCAGAGGATAACGAAATTGCAGAAAAATTAATTAATCTTTCTAAGACAGAAGTTTTTAATAATAAATATGATGTAAGTGATAAAGGCGTGCTTCTTTTTGCAGTTGGTGACGGCAACCATTCACTTGCTACTGCAAAGGTATGCTGGGAAAATACAAAGGCAAAACTAACAGTAGAACAGGCTAAAACCCACCCTGCAAGGTATGCATTAGTCGAGCTTGTTAATATTCACGATGAATCATTAGAATTTGAGCCTATTCACAGGGTTTTGTTTGAATGTAATCCTAAGGATGTAATCGATAGCTTTATGAAATACTACCCTACTGCAACCATAAACGGTAATGATGGACAGAAAATTAAATTTGTTCATAAAAATGGCAAGGGCGAAATATCGGTTACAGATGCACCGAGCGGGCTTGCAGTTGGAACCTTGCAAAAATTTCTTGATGAATATGTTGCAGAAAAAGGCGGTAAGGTTGATTATATCCACGGTGATGATGTTGTAGAAAGCCTTTCTGCAAAAGAAAACAATATAGGCTTTTTGCTTCCTACTATGGGAAAATCCGAGCTTTTCAAAACGGTTATAATAGACGGTGTTCTTCCACGCAAAACTTTTTCAATGGGTGAGGCAAAGGAAAAGAGATTTTATTTAGAATGTAGAAAAATAAAGTAATTTTTTTGTATAATTTTGAAATAAATTTACCATACTATTCTTGAAATAATTTTTTAATAGGAGGTAGAATAATTTGAAAGCAACAGGAATTGTTAGACGAATTGACGACTTAGGTCGTGTTGTTATACCAAAAGAAATTAGACGAACAATGCGTATTCGTGAAGGTGACCCTCTTGAAATTTACACAGACCGTGACGGAGAAGTTATATTTAAAAAATATTCACCAATTGGTGAGCTAAGCACTTTTGCTACGCAATATGCGGACACACTTTCAAAAACTTCTGGATATGCAATATTTATAACGGATAAAGATAATATAATCGCTGTATCGGGCGCATCAAAAAAAGAATTTGCAGATAAAAAGATTTCTTCTGAGCTTGAAAAGATTATGGAGGATAAAACAGCGTTCATTTCAAAACCTGGTGATAATAGAAAAGTTCAAGTTGCTGATGGTGTTGAAAAGTTTTCGGCTGGAATTATTTGCCCAATCATTTCAGAGGGTGATTCAATAGGCTCTGTAGTTTTTTCAGCTGAAGTTGACTCATCTAAAATGGGCGAGGTTGAAGAAAAGCTTGCCCAAAGTGCTGCATATTTTTTAGGGAAACAAATGGACCAATAAAGGGAAAAGTAAAGTAATCCCCTACGTTTTTTGCGTGGGGGCTATTTTTTTTTGAAAATTTGTGGTAATATAAGTTAATAATACTTTTTGGGGTGATTTTATGAATAAATATGGGTTTGTAAGAATTGCTACTGCAGTTCCAGCGTGCAAAGTCGGCGATGTAGTATATAATTGCAATAAAATAATTAAACTGATAAAAGAAGCAAACGATGAGGGTGTACAGGCGATTGTTTTCCCCGAATTATCAATTACTGGTTATACCTGTGCAGATTTGTTTTTTTCTAATACATTACTAAATGGTGCTTTACAGGAGCTTACCTCTATTGCAAACAAAACTCGTGATTTAGATATAATTAGCATTGTAGGAGTGCCTATTTTCGACGGTGTCCATTTGCTAAATTGTGCCGCTGTTATACAACGTGGTAACATTTTAGGGTTAATTCCCAAAACATATATTCCAAACCACGGAGAATTTTACGAAAGGCGCTGGTTTTATTCTGCCACGGAAGCAACCGTTAGCGAAATAAATATTTGTGGACAGACTGCGCCTCTTAGCACAAATTTATTATTTAATTGTGGTGATATGAAATTTGCTGTGGAAATTTGTGAGGATTTATGGTCGAGCACGCCCCCTTCCTCTATGCATACTCTAAATGGAGCAAATGTTGTGTTTAATTTATCTGCAAGTAATGCAGTTATCGGAAAGGCAAGCTATAGGAAAATGCTTGTTAAAAGTCGCTCATTTTCATCACATTGTGCGTATGTTTTTGTTTCAGCAGGGGCAGGTGAATCTACAACAGATACTTTGTTTTGCGGACATACAATTATTGCCGAAAATGGCTCAATATTGTTAGAAAGCACAGAGCCATCTCTTGATAGCAAGCTTTTTTTCACTGAAATTGATTTAGAAAGAATTAATGCTGACAGGAAAAAATCATCAACCTTTAATACTCATCTTCAAAATTCTGTGCCATATAAAACAATTAACACCTCAAAAACAAATACTGAATTTAACGAATTAACAAGAAATGTTGCACAGTTTCCATTTGTTCCAAGGCTTTCAGCCGATAAAAATGAACGTATGGAGGAAATATATACAATCCTTGCAATGTCACTTGCGAAAAGGTTAAAGCACACAGGGATTAAAGCACCTGTAATTGGCATTTCTGGTGGGCTTGATTCTACCCTTGCTCTCCTTATTATTGTTAGGGCTATGGACATTCTTGGGCTTCCTCACAGTGGGATTGTTGCAGTAACTATGCCAGGGTTTGGCACAACAAGTAGAACCCTTGAAAATGCAAAGCACCTTATGAGGCTTTTTGGTGTAACATCGCTTGAAATTAGCATAAAAGATGCGTGTATTCAACATTTTAAAGATATAGGGCATGATATAAACACTTTTGACGTAACATACGAGAATTCACAGGCACGTGAGCGAACACAGCTCCTAATGGACATTGCAAACAAAAAAGGTGGTCTTGTAATTGGTACTGGCGATTTATCCGAGCTTGCGCTTGGTTGGGCAACGTATGCAGGTGACCATATTTCAATGTACGCTGTTAATGTTGGCGTGCCTAAAACGTTGGTTCGCCATTTAGTTGAATGGATTGGTGAATATGTTTTAAGTGGAGAGGTGCAGGAAATTATTTTAGATGTGCTTTACACCCCTGTTTCGCCAGAATTATTGCCTGCTGACGAAAATGGAGGTATAGCGCAAAAGACAGAGGAAATTTTGGGTGATTATGTGTTGCACGATTTTTTCCTTTATTATTTCATTCGTTTTGGCTTTACACCAGAAAAAATACTTTTCCTTGCAAAAACTGCTTTTGATGGTGTATATGATGATGAAAATATTAAAACCTGTTTAAAAACATTCCTTAAAAGGTTTTTCAATAATCAATTTAAGCGTTCATGTATGCCAGATGGGCCTAAAATTGGTTCTATTACCCTTTCACCGAGGGCTGATTGGCGTATGCCATCTGATGCAGAAGTAAAGCTTTGGCTTGAAAAATTAGAATAGTATTTTTAAGCCGTTCGCATTTTAGCAAACGGCTTTTTTATATTAATCTTTTTTCTTTGATTTCCTGCCAAAATAATATCCAATTACGCCTGCACCTATTGCGGCTTGAAGGCTAAATAAAAGCGTTGCAATCTCACCACTCGGTGGCTCCCACACAGGTGAAAACCAGGGTTTATAATCAGCATTTATATCCGAAATAACATCTTTCGCTCTATCATCTGCACCCGAAAACTCTGCACTATTTTGAATTATTAGGGGAACAACAGTAATAATAACTACTAACAAAACTAAAATAATATTTATTGCAAAATTTTTATTTTTCATACAACACCCAAGCCTTCAAGTTCTTTTTTACTATTTTGTTTTAATAAATTAAATATTACAACTGTCAAAATGCCCTCACTAATTGCAAGTGGTATTTGTGTTAATGCAAAAACACCTAAAAATTTGACAAGTGAAAATGCAATTCCACCATCAGGTGCTGGGAAAGCAATTGCAAGTTGAATTGATGTTACAATATAGGTTGCCATATCTCCAAGTGCTGCCGCTAAAAAAACTGCAAGCCAATCTGCACCGTTAAATTTTTTAACAGTTTTGTAAATAAAAAACGCAACAAATGGACCAACAATCGCCATTGAAAATGTATTTGCGCCAAGAGTTGTTATGCCACCATGGGCAAGCAGTAGTGCTTGAAACAACAGCACAATAACACCTATAACGCTCATAGCAAATGGTCCAAATAAAATAGCGCCAAGCCCCACACCCGTCGGGTGTGAACAGCTACCAGTCACTGAAGGCATTTTCAAAGCAGAAAGCACAAAAACAAATGCTCCTGCCATTGCTAATAAAATTTTTAGTTTTGGGTCGATAATTATTTTTTTCTTAATAGAACTAAGTCCTATAATAATAAATGGTATGCAAATAGCACCCCAAGAAATACTCCATATTGGTGGCAAAAAGCCTTCCATAATATGCATTGCAAATGCACTTGTTGGAAGTAATGCCAATGCAAGTAGAATTACTACTGCAATTTTCTTATTCATAAGTATAATCTCCTTTTAAATTAAATAAGCCTCTTAACCGAAGTTAAGAGGCTATGGATACTCAAATATGTAAGTATGAGTCATCTCATAACACTCCCCTATCTCTCGTAGGTCTTTTGGTGAATAATATAGGCAGGTCTTCCGACTTAAGGCTCAAACGCAAACAGCAACCTTCCCGAATAAATTCAGTGGTATTTTGCTGATACTAACCTTTTACGGCAGCGGGACTGTGTGGGCATTGCACCCATCTTCCCTTTTAATTCGTAAGCAAGCTTACAAAACCTATATTTAGTATTAATTTTTTTATATTATAAATGTGCAGAGCGTCTATATCCTCCGCCACGTTTTGATTCCATATTACGCTTTAAATCTTGCATTTTTTCATCACTATCTTGCATAAACATTTTCATTTTATCCTCAAAACCTAAACCACCAGAAGTATTTCTGGGAGTAAAATCAACCTGCGCCGGCTTGCTTGCATTAGCCCTGCGTTCATCCTCTAATGCCTTTTTGATAGATAAGCTTACCTTGCCTTTATCATCAACAGATAAAACTTTTACCTTAACGGTATCATTTTCTTTAAGATGGTCTTTAATGTCCTTAACATACGCAAGAGCCACTTCTGAAATATGGACTAACCCAGTCTTTCCATTGGATAGCTGAATAAACGCACCAAAATTCGTTATACCTGTAACCTTGCCTTCTAAAATTGTACCAACATCAACCTGCATACTTTAACCAAATCCTCCTTCGAGATTCCCTGCGTGTATAATTTATTTTTTAACAGTTGCATCTATGAATATAATTTCGTCAGGCTTAGCCAAATCAAGCTTTTCACGTGCAACCTTTTCGATATATTCTGGTGTATTTACAATTGCTTTCTTTTCAGATAGCTGCTGCCTAAGCTCTTGCTGTTTTTTTATTTCGCCATCCACCTGGGTTAGCTTTGCTTTATTTGCCTCAATTTGAAATTGTTGGGCAATAAGCGTCCACCCTGTGTAGAAAACAACAACGAAAACTATTATGAATTTAACTAATTTTTTTTGGTTAACACGCCTTTTATTCAACGATTTGGAATTAGTATCCATAACTTCCCCCATAACAAATCATATTTTACTAAATTATACATTATTTTTAGCAAAATGTAAACAGTTGATTATTAAATTTTTGTTACAATTTTTTTATACCACACAAAATTGTGCAAAATATTTTGTTTTAACTTCCTGCCACCCATTTTCCCAATGTTTATAACGACAAATATGGGTTTTTTAATTATTCCATAAATAAACATTATTGGAACACAAATAATTTTAACTATTAAAGAAAATATTTTGAATATAAACTGCAATGTAAATATTGAGGCTTCAATTATTATGCTACTTATGGTTAACAAATACATACCTGCGCCCAAAAATACTCCTAAAAATTCATACCAACGAAGCTCGCCACTATTAAAGTTAAGTATAAAAGCAAATACGATTACAGAGGCTATAAGCCAATATATAATGTCTTGTAGCAAGGTAATAAAATCATTTGTTCTTATAATTCGCCTAAAAATTCTAAATAAATCAAATACTAAGCCAATTGTAATTCCACAAGCAATACAGCTTAGAAAAATAATTGTTTGGTCGGCAACTGTAATATTCAATGTATCTCACCTACTTAAACATTCTTGAAAGCAAGCTGCCTTTGTTTTTCGAGGCATAGCTATCATTATAAACACAGCTATCCACTTGCCCCTCAATTACAAGCTCACCAATATCGACATTTAGCTTGTTTATGTGAAATCCCGTTCCTTTTACAACAAGTGTTCCAAGCTCGGTAATAAGTATAACGTTTTCATCATCAAAGCTATCCACATCTAAAACGCCCGAAACACTTAATTTTGTTCTGTTTTCTAATATCATATTACAAAGTTTTTCTTTGCCAACTTTTCTTTCTTCCATAATTGCACCCCCTACACTTTTCCGCTATAATACTAATTATATTTAAGCTTGGGGGGAAATATTACTCTACTATAACCTTGTACAGCTCGCTTGCATCACCTTTTAGCACATGCTCGGCAACATTTAACACTTCTGCCTTGAATATTTTTGCTCCAAAACGAATTTCTATAACATCGCCAACCTTAACATCAACAGAAGCTTTTGCAACCTTGCCATTGATTGAAACTCTGCCTCCGTCGCAAGCCTCATTTGCTATCGTTCGCCTTTTTATAATTCTTGTAACTTTAAGATATTTATCTAAACGCATAATA
>CAYVWT010000067.1:0-7647 GCA_964455565.1 uncultured Clostridiaceae bacterium
TGCCCAAAGGTCATAAAAAAGCGTATTCTGTTTAAGCCCTTGATGTTTAAAACTAAGGATTCAAGCTCCTCATGATACAGCAAATACATATCCTTTTCGCCAATTTGAGGGAAATTATATACTTTTTTAATTTCCATAGGCTCGGTTTCCACCCACTTGCCATTTTCCCAATAGCGACCTTTTGCAGATACCTCACGAATATTAATTTCTGGGTTAAAATTAGTAGCAAAAGGGTAACCGTGGTCACCTGCATTTGCATCTAAAATATCTATATAATTTATTTCATCAAAATGGTGCTTTTGTGCATAAGCCGAGAATACACCCGTTACGCCAGGGTCGAACCCACTTCCCAAAAGTGCTGTAATTCCAGCCTTTTCAAAGCGCTCCCTATATTCCCACTGCTGTTTATATTCAAACTTTGCAGTATCTAATGCCTCATAATTAGCAGTGTCTACATAATGAGTTTTAGTTGCAAGGCACGCCTCCATAATCGATAAATCTTGATATGGCAATGCAAGGTTAATAACTACATAAGGTTTAAAATCATTAATCAATTTAGTTAATTCATCAACATTATCTGCATCAATTTGTGCAGTAGTAATTTTCGTTTTGCCTCCGTCTAATTTCGCTTTAAGGTCCTTGCACTTGCTTTCTGTACGGCTTGCAATACAAATTTCCTCGAAAATATCGCTGTTTTGACAGCATTTATGAATAGTAACGGTTGCTACTCCTCCACAACCTATAATTAATGCTTTTCCCATAATTAAAATACCTCCTAAAATTTCATTTGTTACTAAGTACTGACTTCTAATTATATACGCACATTGCCCATTATGTCAATAATTAATTAAGGGGCTCGCCAAAGCGAACCCCTTAAATGTTTTAATATATTTAGTTGTAAACTTTATGGAATATCTACAATACCAGGCGCATTTCCATTTGGGTTGTCGCCTAATAATCCTCTATATTTTGGTATTGATTTAACTAAATAAGACCCACCACGGTCGTCATAAAGCCAAATTTCTATATCTGTGCTTGTTACTTTTATTTTTGAATTAGCAAATTCACCTGTTGGAATTCTATAAATTGGCTTATCATTTTCATCTAATACAGGCTTGCCGTTGATGAATTTTTGTTCAACTACGCTGTATGGATATTCCTCTTCTGCGAATGCATATTTCCAAGTAATATTTGGTGTTGCTTTTCCACTTGTCAAGCGAACAATACGAGGTGTTTCATTTGAACCATCCATTACCATTCCATTAACTATTAGGAATTGATAGTATTTATACGGCTCTGCGCTCTCAAATTGTTCCTCTGTCCAAGAAATTTTTCCGTTAAAATCTACTTTAACAGTATCGGAATCCCATTTCCAATCGTTTGGCATTGAGTCTAAATATGCCTGTGCAACATTTTTAACAGCAGGGCCTGCCAAAGCTGGGCCGGTTAAAAATTTAGATGAAATAATTTCAATGTTAGCTGCAATTTCCCAGTCTGAGATAACATATTCATTGGTAATTTCGTCTCTTTGGCTTAACCTATCAATAGAAAACATATCTCTTTGGTCTAATGGTACTATGCTACCGATAAACCTTGAATACATTGCTTTAACATCTTCGCCTATTTTTGTTTCGTCAAGCCTTAAATCTGCAATACCAAAGCTTCTGAAATTTGCCTTAACATCAGCATATCTGTTAGTTGGTGTGAATACTTTGCTTTCATCTTGCGGATAATAATCCCATCTCCACCCAATGCCTGGAATATTTGTTTGTTGCCTTTGGTAAAGCGCATAAGGATATACCATTTCCCACATATAATCCTTTGTTCTTGTTTCCCATTGTGCAAAGGTATTATTGTACTGTGCAATGTCTTGCCAATTTCCTTCAAGGTACAATCTGTCATAGCCTGCATGTGGGTATGCAAGCTCGAAGCCTTCGCTCCTCCAAACAATGTCCTTTTCATCAACAGGAAGGATTTTATGATTACTTGTTGACTTCCCCTTCAAGACTTCATTGTAAATTTTACCATAGTTACCTGGCGTCGTGGTATCATAGCCAGCCACAACCCATTGCGCAGAAACGCTTACAACGCCAATTGTTAATATGGTGCAAAGTGTGCTTGCAACTACTTTTAATGCTGATTTCATTTACATTCCTCCTAATTATAATATTTTCCTCTTTTGATAGCCATAATAGGTATGTTGAATAATAATATGGCTTTACTTAAACAATAATACATTCAATATAATTAACTGTCAATATATTCCAATTATCTGTAATACAATTGTAATATATTGTAATTTATTCCATTTATAGGTTGACACGCCATAAGCATTGGTGATATACTTTTAAAAAGCTTATATAAAAGGTTGTGTTTAATTTATGAAACGTCTTTTTGCTATTTGTTTATTGCTTATAATGGTTTTTCCCACAACTGCATTTGCTTCAACGGTATTAGACTTTTTAAAGGATAGTAAAAATAATTCCTCTATTCCTGTTATCACTTATCATTTAATTTCAGAGGATAGCAATAAATGGTCGGAGTTTTGCATTTCTCCAAGAAAATTAGAGGATGATTTTAAACTACTAAATGCAAATGGCTACAAAACTATAAGTGTTTCCGAGCTTGTAAATATTTATAAAAACCCTAAGCTACTTGATAAATATAAAAATTCTGTTGTTTTAACAAGTGATGATGGATACGAAAGTGATTATAAATACATTCTGCCTCTAATGCAGCGGCACAACATAAAGTTTAATTTCTTCGTTGTTGGAAGCTTTATCGATAAGCCAAACTATTTAACAAGCAGTCAAATAACACAAATGTCTGCTAATCGTTTAGTTGAATTTGGGAACCACTCAAACCTTCTACACAGCATAAACAGCGATAAGCTTCGTGAAATGTATAGCAAACTAAAAAATAACGACTTTATTATAAATGATTTTATGAGCGCCAACGAAATATTAGCTCGTTTAATCAAAAAAGTTCCTTGCTCCGTTTCTTATCCTTATGGTGAATATTCAAAGTCAATAGATACTGCGCTGAAAAACAGGGGGTTTAGCCTGCGTTTTACAACCGCTGGTGGCGCTTCGCTTCCCATAAGTGGTGATACAAACATTGGAAGGATTAACCGTAGCAGCAGCCTATCATCAAATGAATTAATTAAAATTATTAAAAGTGTTAAATATTGACTTAATCGTGTTTATGTGATATTATTATTTTACAATATAACAGGGAGCTGAACAAATTCGGCTGAGAGGGATTTTAATCCGACCTGAATAACCTGATACGGATAATGCCGACGTAGGGATAATAGTATAATATATTATTTAACCGTATGCGACATTTCGTATACGGTTTTTTGTTGTAAATACATAAATGGAGGAAAAAAAATGAGAAAAACAAACCTAACAGCCTTAGTCGAGGCAGGAATTATGACTGCACTTTCGTATTTGCTAAATCTAATAACCTTGTTTCAAATGCCACAGGGTGGCTCGGTTAGTGCTGGCGCTATGGTTCCAATTATTATTATGGGAGTAAGACGTGGGCCAGCTTGGGGCGTTGCAACAGGTGTTGCGACAGGGCTTTTGCAATTCATTCTTGGCAAGCAGTTTAGCCTGCACCCACTTTCAATTATTCTCGATTATATCCTTGCTTATGCTGTAATTGGGCTTATTGGATATTTCGGCAAGAATAAGCTTAAAATTTCTATCGGTATTTTCGTAGTTGTACTTGCAAGGTTTGCTTGCCACGTTATAAGTGGCGCAGTTGTATTTTATGAATATGCAGGGGCTCAAAACCCATGGGTTTATTCAATGATTTACAATGGCACGTTTTTATTGCCTGAGTTTATAATTACACTTATAATTACTTTGGCACTTGTTTCAAACAAAAAAATAATAGAAGCGTAAGATTAAAGGGACATCCTATACTAATTTCAATTTAAAACATTGAATAGATTGTGGATGAAATTTTTTGTCAGACAAGGCACAGGTTCTTTTGAATACTTTATGTATTCAAAATGGTTCTGTAACGAAGTATGGCAGAAATTTCACCGCAAGATGTTAATGCCTTTTAAATTGAAATTAGTATTATAAGATGTCCCTTATCTCTTCTACACTATCTACTATATATGTTGGGTTATACTTTTCAAGAACGTCCCTTGTGCCATAGCCAAAGGTTACTGCTATTGAATCGATATTATTTTCATTTGCGCCGATAATATCGTGCTCCCTATCGCCAATCATTATAGGTCTTTCGCAATGAATATTTTTTAATACCTCTGCAATAATTTCGCCTTTTTCTATTCTTGACCCATCAAGGTTACTTCCTACTACTATTTCAAAATATTTATACAGGTCAAAATTTTTAAGAACTATTTCGGCATACACAGTTGGCTTTCCTGTTGCCACATACAATTTTCTGTCCTCTTTTTTAAGGCTATCAAGAAGTGTATCCATACCAGCCATTAAAAGGTTTTCATTTATCCCTTTTTGGGAATAATAATCCCTATAATAATCTACACATTTCTTTGCCTCGTCAACCGAAAACCCATAAAATTTTGAAAAAGATTCATAAAGTGATGGGCCAATGAACTTGACTAATTTTTCTTTATCCTTTTCGTGTATACCCATTTTGGAAAGTGCATAATGCACTCCGTTAACTATTCCCTCTTTTGGCTCGGTCAATGTTCCGTCTAAGTCAAAAAGGATTGCATCGTATTTATGCCGTCTCAATATTTGCGTCCTCCTGCAACTTTAACTTTTCAATCGCCATATCCCTAAGCTTAAATTTTTGAATTTTGCCACTTGCAGTCATAGGCAACTCTGTAATAAATTCAACGTATTTTGGCACCTTGTGGCGAGCCATATTTTCCATAACATAGCTTTTTGCCTCTTCCTCTGTCATATCTGTGCCATCACGTAGAATTATGTAAGCCATTATTTCCTCGCCCAGCTTTTTGCTTGGCACACCTACCACTTGAACATCTTTAACCTTTGGGTTAGTATAAAATAGCTCCTCTATTTCCTTTGGGTAAATATTTTCGCCACCTCGTATTATCATATCCTTAATTCGTCCACTTATGTGGTAATATCCCTCTTCGTTACGGGTTGCAAGGTCGCCTGTATGTAGCCAGCCATCTTCGTCTATTGCTAATTCCGTTGCCTCTGGCATATTATAATACCCTTTCATTAGGGCATATCCTCTTGCGCATAGCTCTCCACTAACGTTATTTGGCACTATTTTGCCTGTTTCTGGGTCGATAATTTTAATTTCTGTTTCTGGAAGCTCTCTGCCAACTGTGGAAACACGAACCTCTAACGGGTCATCAACCCTTGTTTGTGTAAGCCCTGGGGAGGATTCTGTTTGCCCATATACGCTTGTTATATGGCGCATATTCATTTTATCTACAACCTCACGCATTGTTTTAATGGGACACGGTGAGCCTGCCATAATGCCTGCACGAAGCGAGGATAAATCGTATTTATCAAAATCTGAGTGCTCAAGCATAAATATAAACATTGTTGGCACGCCGTGTACAGCTGTGCATTTTTCCTTTTGAATAACCTGCAAGGTTTCAAGCGCATTAAAATGTTCAAGAGGCACCATTGTTGAACCGTGGGTTACGCACACCATAATTGCAAGCACAAGCCCAAAGCAGTGAAAAAATGGTACTGGAATACAAAGGCGGTCTTCCTCGGTAAATTTCAAGCATTCACCAATATTATATCCATTATTTACTATATTATAGTGCGTAAGCATAACGCCCTTTGGAAAGCCTGTTGTGCCCGATGTATATTGAATATTTATAACGTCGTGTGGGTCTAATGTCTTTCCAATTTCAAAAAGCTCCTCGTCGGATATATCACTACCCATACTCATTATGTCGCTCCAATTAAACATACCACTATGGCTGTTTTCAAGTGAAATAACATTTTTAAGCTTTGGTAGCTTTTCAGATACAAGCTCACCCGGCTTGCTATTTGCCAAATTTGGGCATAGTTTGTTTATAATTTCAACATATTTGCTATCCTTAAAGCCCTCTATAAGTATAAGAGTGCTTGAATCGGACTGTTTTAAAACATATTCAGCCTCAAAAATTTTGTAATTTGTGTTAACGGTAACTAAAACAGCGCCAATTTTTGCTGTTGCAAACATAGTTACAACCCACTGCGGATAATTAGTAGCCCAAATAGCAACATGGTCACCCTTTTTAATTCCCATTTTCATAAAACCCTTAGCAGCAGCGTTTACAACGTCATTTAACTGCTTATAGGAATATCGCAGGCCTCTATCAACATAGACAAGCGCCTCATTATTAGGATATTGACCTGCAATATCGTCAAGTAAACCACCAAAGGTTTTATTAATCATATTACTCACTCTCTCAGCTCCTATTCCTGTGTTAATTCTTCTGTTTCTTCTGTTAAATCTTCTGTTTCTTCCTCGTGGTCTGTCCTTGCAACGCCAACAATTTTTACGCCATCATCAAAGCGCATCATTGTTACGCCCTTTGTAACCCTGCCGAACGTGTTAATATCCTGTGCCGCCATACGAATTATAGTTCCGTCAGAGGTTATAAGCATAATATCGTCCTTATCATCTACAATGTGTATTCCTGCAACATTGCCAGTTTTATCTGAAATATTATAGGTTGTAACACCTTTTCCACCACGAGTTTGTATTTTATATTCGTCAATATTTGTTCGTTTGCCAAAGCCATATTCAGAAACAACAAGCAGGTCACAGCCCTCTCTGCATACGCTCATACCAACAACATAATCGTCCTTATTTAGGCGAATACCCCTTACACCTCGTGCTACTCTACCCATTGGGCGAACGTCAGATTCATCAAAGCGAATTGCCATACCCTTGTATGTTCCAATAACTATCTGCTTTGTTCCGTCTGTCAGCTTAACTCTAATTAGCTCGTCGTCCTCATTTAATTCTATTGCACGAATACCACCTTTTCGTGCTGTATCATAATCATTTAGCGATGTCTTTTTAATTGTACCATTTTTCGTCATCATCACAAGGAATTTGCCATCCTCAAATTCTCTAACAGGGATTACAGCAGAAATTTTCTCGTCTGCATCAATTTGAAGTAGGTTAACAATTGCCGTTCCCTTTGCAGTTCTGCCTGCCTCTGGTATTTGGTATGCTTTCATACGGTACATTCTGCCCTTATCCGTAAAGAACAGCAAATGCGCATGTGTTGAACAGGTGAACAGGGTTTCAACAAAATCCTCTTCACGAGTTTGCAAGCCAATAATTCCCTTGCCACCACGTTTTTGCGCCTTGTAGGTGTCTGACGTCAGCCTTTTTATATATCCAAAGTGGGTTAAGGTTATAACATTTTCCTCTTCCTCAATTAAATCCTCAATGTCAATATCATCAAAGCTTGCAGTGATTTCTGTGCGTCTTTCATCACCATATTTTTCTTTGATAAGGAGTAGTTCGTCCTTTATAATTCCAAGCACGATTTCTTCACTTTCAAGCACAGATGTTAAATACTTTATTTTTTCCATAAGCTCATTATATTCTTTGTCTATTTTCTCACGCTCAATACCAGCAAGACGTGCAAGACGCATATCTAAAATGCTTTGAGCCTGTACATCTGTAAGCCCAAAACGCTCCATCAAATCA
>CAYVWT010000068.1:0-7543 GCA_964455565.1 uncultured Clostridiaceae bacterium
ATCCGTCGCCAATAATCTTTTTAACAATTTCTGCCTTAGTCATTTTTTTGTCCATACAAGCATCCATCCATTCATCTATTTTATAATATATGGTTAGGGTGTCAAAACCCTACAACTAAAAAATAATGGTTAAAATCCAAAGAGGGTTTTTGCTGAACTATCAAAATAATCAATATAAATTCTCTTAAAAAGCTTTATTTTATGCGGATTTTATGATATAATTATACTATTAAAACGAATTAGAAAAGGTGGCATTATTATGAGTTTTGCAACTAATAATTATAATCAAATCAGCATAACAGATAGACTTAACCATTTAACACAAAGAGAGCAAAAATTTCTCAAGAAATCTTGGGCGGTAACTTTTGCTGATGAAATTTTCAGTAAAATCGACGAGAAACCATTTGAGGTTTTGTTTTGTACTGATAATGGACGGCCTAATACTCCTGTTAATATAAATGTAGGGTCTCTTTTGCTTAAAGAATTGCTGGTTTTGACTGATGAAGAGATGCTTGAGTCATTGCTTTTCGATACACGTTTTCAGTATGCACTCCACCTTACAAGTTATGACGAAATACCATATAGCGACCGCACCCCATCTAGGTTTAGGGAGCGTCTTTACAATTACGAAATGGAAACTGGTATAGATTTGCTTAAAAATGAGATTGAGCGTCTTGGTGGAGAGTTTGCAAAGCTTCTGGGAACTAATCCTAACTTGAAGCGCATGGATAGCGTTATGGTGTCATCTAGTTGCAAGAGTATGAGCCGTTTAGAACTGATTTTCACTTGCACTGCAAATCTGGTAAAAGCAATGCACGCTCTTGGCGAAACTATAAATTTGCCTTCTAATTTAACCAAGTATCTTGATGTGGACACAAAAAACTCCGTGTGCTATAGAATGGGCAAGGATGAAATTAAAACATCTCTTGAAACAACAATTAAGGATGCAATGGATGCATTTTTAATGTGTGACGAAACATATTTTGAGCTTAAAGAGTACAAGATTTTAAAGCGTATGATAGGTGAACAAACAAATCAAGGTATTTTAAAAGAAAACAAAGAAATAAGCCCTCAAAGCTTGCAAAATCCTTCTGACGAAGATGCTACATATCGTGAAAAAGCCGGAAAGAAATACAAAGGATATGTTGGTAATTTTGTTGAAGAATGCGGCGAAAAAGGCAATATAATTACACATTACGATTTTCAGCCGAATAGCCACAGCGACCAAGAATTTTGCAAGGAAGTTATAGAAGAATTAGGAGAACAAGAGGAAAAAACCACGTTAATAGCAGATGGAGCATATGCAAGTGATGCTAATTTCACTGCCAGTAGCAATAACAATATTGAACTAGTAACAACAAACTTAACGGGAAAAGCTCCCGAAGTAATAGTTGCAGATTTTTTGATAGACGATGAAAAAAACGAAGTAATTTCCTGCCCTAATGGAAACGAACCAACAGATTGTAAATATGATGAAAAAACCGACACATACAGGTGTCATTTTGATAAACCAACCTGTGTAAATTGCCAACATAAAGATAAATGCCCTGTGGTTATGCAAAAAAGAACAGCACTGGTGAGAATTTCACCAAAAACTATAGATAGAGCAAAATATGTCAAAAAATTATCAACAACAGAATATGTGGAATTGAGCAAAAAACGAAACGGAGTCGAAGGAATACCATCAGTTTTAAGAAGAAAATATGGAGTGGATTATATCCCAGTCCGTGGATTACTGCGTTCAAAATTATGGTTTAGCTTAAAAATAGGGGCGATAAATGTAGCGAGAGTGATCGCTGCAGCTTAATCCAACAATAATTTTGGATTTTTGGTGATTTTCGCAAAATAATCGTTGTTTTTAGAATAAAAGTATTTTTTCCTATTTCAATTTCAATGTGCTATAATATAAAAATAGAGGTTTAGGCACTCAAACCATACTTTTCTTTACAATATGTGCGAAATATAGTAAAATATAAACCAAATAATATTAAAATAGTTATCATTAAAAGCATTTACGTAATAGCAGAGTAATAGGAGGCATAAGTGGATGATTTGGAACAAGGAAATTGAAACAATTTCAAGGTCAAAATTAGAAGAATTACAGCTTGAACGTTTAAAAGCTACTGTAAAGAGGGTATATGAAAATGTACCGTTTTATCGTAAACGCTTAGACGAAAATGCAATTACACCAGATGGCATAAAATCTCTTGCAGATTTAAAAAATATTCCCTTCACAACAAAAGAGGATATTCGCCTTAACTACCCTTATGGGATGTTTGCAGAGCCAATGAAAAAAATTGTTCGTATTCATGCTTCAAGTGGCACAACAGGTAAACCAACTGTTGTTGGGTATACTAAAAATGATATTAATTTGTGGAGCGAATGCGTTGCACGCCTTATAACAATGGCAGGTGGCAGGGAAGACGATATTGCACAGGTTGCTTTTGGTTACGGGCTTTTTACGGGTGCTTTTGGGCTTCATTATGGGCTTGAAAGAATTGGTGCAACGGTAATTCCTATGTCAAGTGGAAACACGGAAAAGCAAATTATGATAATGCAAGATTTTTTAAGCACAATTCTTATCTCAACGCCTTCTTATGCTCTGCATATGTCCGAGGTTAAAGAGGAATTGGGTGTTAAAAATTCAGATTTAAAGCTTCGTATTGGCCTTTTTGGTGCAGAAGGCTCGACAGATGCAATGCGAGAGGAAATAGAAAAACGCTGGGGAATTATAGCAACAGAAAACTACGGGCTAAGTGAAATAATAGGTCCTGGTGTGTCTGGCGATTGCCTTTATAAAAATGGCTTGCATATTAACGAAGACCACTTTCTGCCAGAAATTATCGACCCAAATACTGGTGAGGTTTTGGAATGGGGCGAAAAGGGTGAGCTTGTTATTACGACAATAACAAAAGAGGGTTTCCCACTGCTTAGATACCGCACGAAAGACATTACTTGGCTTATACCAGAGCAGTGTCAGTGTGGAAGAACATCTACAAGAATGGGCAAAATACAAGGCAGAACAGACGATATGCTTATTATTCGTGGCGTTAATGTTTTTCCATCACAGGTTGAGGGAGTGCTTGTTGGTATGAACCATATAAGCCCACATTATCAGCTTGTTGTTAGTAAAAATGGTTTTGTTGATGAGCTTAAAATTGTTGTAGAACTGTCTAATACTTCATTTTCTGATTCCTTTGCAGACCTTGAACGGTTAGAAAAAGAAATAAAGAATAAACTGCATACAGTTTTAGGGCTTTCTGCAAAAATTCAGCTTGCAGAGCCAAAAACCATTGAACGTTCAATGGGCAAGGCAAAAAGAGTAATAGATTTAAGATAATATTTTTTGGAGGATTTATGAAAAAATTAATGCTTGGTAATGAGGCAATTGCTCGTGGAGCGTTCGAGGCAGGGGTAACGGTTGTATCGTCTTATCCTGGTACGCCGAGTACAGAAATAACCGAGATGATTGCAAAATATGACGAAATATATTCAGAATGGGCACCAAATGAAAAGGTTGCTGTAGAGGTTGCAATTGGAGCATCTTTCGTGGGTGCAAGGGCAATGACCTGTATGAAGCACGTTGGTCTTAATGTGGCGGCGGACCCTGTTTTCACCGCCTCATACACAGGCGTTGGTGGTGGGCTTGTTATTTGTGTTGCTGATGACCCTGGTATGCACAGCTCACAAAACGAGCAGGACAGCAGGCAGGTTGCAATTTCATCTAAAATTCCAATGCTTGAACCATCTGATAGCTTTGAGTGTAAGGAATATGTTAAATTAGCTTATGAGCTTAGCGAAAAATATGATACACCTATATTTATTCGCCTGTCAACAAGGGTTTCACACTCACAAAGCTTGGTGGAAATAGGCGAAAGAGAAGAAATTGCGTTGCAACCATATACTAAGAATTTTGGCAAAAATGTTATGATGCCTGCAATGGCAAGAAAAAGACATATTTATGTCGAACAGCGCCTTAATGATATGCGTGAATTAGCTGAAGCCATTCCTATTAATACAGTAGAATGGGGTAGCACAAAAATTGGTGTTATTACAGCAGGAATTTCGTATCAATATTCAAAAGAAGCTTTTCCAGATGCATCATTTTTAAAGCTTGGTATGATTTATCCAATGCCTGAAAAACTTATAAAGGATTTTGCAAGTAAGGTTGATAAGGTATATGTTGTGGAGGAGCTTGACCCTGTTATTGAAACTCATTGCAAGGCTATGGGAATTGAAGTAATAGGCAAAGATGTTCTGCCGATTTGTGGCGAATTTAGCGTTGAGCTTATTAAAAAATGCGTTTTAGGTCAAAATGAAGAAACCTTTAAATTAGATGAAGCAGTTCCAGTTCGCCCTCCTGTAATGTGCACCGGTTGCCCACATAGGGGTATGTATTATGTGCTTAAAAAGCTTGGACTTATCGTTAGTGGAGACATTGGTTGCTATACCTTAGGGGCACTTGCACCACTTGAAAGCATGGACACCTGCGTATGTATGGGTGCAAGTATTAGTATGGCACATGGTATGGAAAAAGCAAGGGGAACTGATTTTACTAAAAAGGTTGTTGCAGTAATTGGCGATTCAACCTTTATGCATAGTGGAATTACAGGGCTTATTGACATTGTTTATAACAAGGGTAACAGCACAGTTATCATTCTTGATAATTCAATTACAGGAATGACAGGGCATCAAGATAACCCAACAACTGGGCTTACAATTAAGGGAGAGCCGACTAAGCAGGTAGACATTCCAAACCTTTGCAAGGCGATAGGAATTAACCGTGTTGTGGTTGCTGACCCATTTGACATTGTAGAATTTGAAAAGGTAGTTAAGGCAGAAATAGAGGCAGACGAGCCATCAGTTATTATTTCACTTCGACCTTGTGCACTTTTAAAAAATGTTAAATTCCCAGGCGCAGTTGAAATTAAACAAGATAAATGCGTTAAATGCAAAATGTGTATGAAAATGGGTTGTCCTGCAATATCTATTAAAAATAATATAGTTGCAATTGACGCTACTCAATGTAATGGCTGTGGCTTATGCGCAAAGGTTTGCAAGCCAAATGCTATTGGAAAGATAGGTGAATAGTTATGACTAAAAATATAATGATTGTAGGCGTTGGCGGGCAAGGTACACTTCTTGCAAGCAGAATACTTGGCAATGTTGCAATTCACGAGGGCTATGATGTAAAGGTTTCCGAGGTGCACGGTATGTCGCAACGTGGAGGAAGTGTTGTTACTTATGTTAGATATGGCGACAAAGTATGGTCACCAGTTATCGCAGAGGGCGAGGTTGATGTAATTTTAGCATTTGAGGAGCTTGAAGCTTATAGATGGTTATCGTATTTAAAAAAGGATGGCAAAATGCTTGTAAGCGCACAAGAAATCGACCCAATGCCTGTTATTATTGGTGCTATGAAGTATCCTGAAAATATAATACAAAAAATAAAGGATAAAGGCGCAAATGTACTTTCAATTAATGCACTATCAAAGGCAATAGAAGCAGGGAATTCAAAGGCAGTAAATGTTGTGCTTATTGGAGTTTTAGCATCACAAATGGATATTGCAAAAGAAACGTGGATAAAGGTTATTGAAAATACAGTTCCACCTAAGTTTTTTGAGGTAAATAAATTAGCCTTCGAGGCAGGCTATAATTATAAGGGGTGAAATTTTTAATGGAAAAGTTTTGGAACGCAGAAACCGAATGTTTATCAAGAGATGAACTACATAAACTACAATCACAAAGGCTGTGTGATTTAGTTGAAAGAGTGTATGCTAATGTGCCTTTTTACAGGGCTAAAATGGATAAAATAGGCTTAAAGTCAAGCGATATTAAATCGATTGATGATTTGAATAAGCTACCATTTACAACAAAGCAGGATTTGCGTGATACATACCCTTTTGGTCTTTTTGCAACGCCAATGGAAGATGTAGTTAGAATTCACGCATCAAGTGGAACAACAGGCAAGCAAACTGTTGTTGGATATACTCAAAATGATATTGATTTATGGGCAGATTTAATGGCAAGGTGCTTTGCTATGACAGGTGGAGATAAAACCTCCAGAGTTCAAGTTTCATACGGATATGGCTTGTTTACTGGTGGTCTTGGTGCCCATTATGGCTCGGAGAGAATCGGTGCATCAACCATACCAACTTCTTCTGGAAATACACAGCGCCAAATTACAATTATGCAGGATTTTGGAACTACAATTCTTTGCTGTACGCCATCGTATGCGCTTTTCATTGCTGAAACAATCGAGGAAATGGGCATAGATAAAAAAGACCTTAAACTTAAAGCAGGTGTGTTCGGTGCAGAGCCGTGGACGGAAAGTATGCGTAAGGAAATTGAGGCACGTCTTGGTATTAAAGCGTATGACATATATGGACTAAGCGAAATTATGGGACCTGGTGTTTCTATGGATTGTGACTATCAAAACGGACTTCACGTTTGGGAGGACCATTTTGTTCCAGAAATAATTAACCCAGATTCAGGCGAGAATATGCCTGAAAAAACAGCAGGTGAATTAGTTTTTACCACACTTACGAAAGAGGCATTTCCACTTATTCGTTACAGAACAAGGGATATTTCGTCGCTTAATTATGATAAATGCGAATGTGGGAGAACAATGGTAAGAATGGCAAAACCAAGTGGTAGAAGTGATGATATGCTTATAATTCGTGGAGTTAATGTTTTTCCATCTCAAATTGAAAGCGTACTGCTTGATATGGGCGAAACATCACCACATTATATGATAATAGTCGACAGAGTAGGCACACTTGACACCCTTGAAATTCAAGTTGAGCTTTCAAGCGATATGTTATCTGACGAGGTTAAAAAAGTTGAAGACTTGGAAAAACGAATTCGTCATAATATAGATAGTGTGCTTGGTATTGCGGCAAAAATAACTCTTGTAGAGTCTAAGACTATTCAGCGTAGCGAGGGCAAAGCAAAACGAGTTATCGATAAAAGAGACCTTAAATAAAAAAAGGAGGATTTTACTATGTTAATTAAACAAATCTCAATTTTTGTAGAGAATAAATCAGGCAGGCTTGCAGAAATTACAAAATTATTTGGTGAAAAAAATATTAATATTCATGCGTTATCAATAGCGGACACAACGGATTTTGGAATACTAAGGCTAATTGTTTCAGACCCAGACCATGCCGAGAAAATTTTAAAAGAGTGTGGCTTAACAGTTAAGGCAACCGAGGTTATTGGAATTTCAGTTTCACACAATCCAGGTGGGCTTGCAAAGGCGCTAAACGCATTAAATGATAACGGAATTAGTATTGCTTATATGTATGCTTTTGTTGGCAATTCAAAGGATGAGGCGATGGTTATTATTAAGGTTGAGGATAATCAAAAGGCAATGAAGGTTCTTGGTGATAACGGAATAACTGTGTTGTCTAACGATTTTTTTGATACATTGTAATTACATTTTTATAATAAAAACCCCTTATAAATTATGTAATAAGGGGTTTTATTATGTCTTAGGACGTACATTTTGATACAATTTGGCAGTTTAATTGCAAAATGACAC
>CAYVWT010000069.1:0-3652 GCA_964455565.1 uncultured Clostridiaceae bacterium
ATACATTAAAAATGATAAGAAAAATTTGGCCTTAAAGACATTGAAAACCATTATTCTATTAGGGAAAAATGTATGGGGTTACATTTATCGGGCTATAAGCCAAAAAACAATTTGCCTGAGTTTATAAACGAACTATTATGAAAATTATTCTAAAAGCAGATTTTCCAGATAAAATATTTAAAGATTTATGCTATTTACGAGTAGGTAAAAGCAACGATTATATTACATCAGATTATGACAAATTAAATGGTATAGGTACAACAAGGGGTATTAAATATGCCACTGTATATACAAAAGAAGTGGCAATGTTAATATTAAAATTAATTGATGCCGATTTACAAATAGAGAATTTTAACGGTTAAAATAATTAGCATGAAAAAAGTATCAATTTGCTTAGTTTTAAACAATAGGGATTATTGGGGGACAATTTATTCTTTTGAAAGTACTGGTTTTGCTATTGTAGAAAAAAAGGGGGAAATAATTATTAAAAATGCCCCAATAGAATACATAAAGGTTATTGATAATGTAGAGGTTGAGTTGCTTATTGGTTACACTGATACAATAGATAAAAGGCTACTTGAATATTTTAAACCTATTGCCACTAATATAATAGAAATTAAACACAAAGATGGCGTGGTTGGTGCTGTTAGCGATGCGCAATCGTATAATGAATTATTTAAACTTGCTCAAAATGAATATATTTGTATTTTAAAGCCGTATGTTACACTACAAAAACATTGGTTAATAGAACTTATACATTACTACACAACTATTGATAAAAGCGGTATAATAGGCATTTGCCCTAAATTTTCAAATGTAAACCTTGTGCCACTACCCTCTAATCAACTTGAAACGCTTACAAGCGTAATAGTGCCACAAGACAATTTAGTGAATTGCAATGGTGTTATGTTTTTTTTAAGGGAGTATTTGTATTTTGTTGGCGCATTAGATGAAAGTTGTTTATTTGTGGGTGGGGCGGAATTTATGCAACTACAAAAACGTTTTTTTGCACTCGGGTATAACAATTATTATATACCGACACAATCTTGTATAATATCCAAAGAGCGTAAAATTACCGACTACATGGGTTACGAGGCAACTAAAGAAAACCTAAACAACACTCTTTTAAGCATGAAAAAAGCAAAAACATATTATATTCCGCTATAATTAAAAAATCTTTTGTACATTATTGTACGTAAAAAAAAAAAAAAAAACAAGGCAATAAGGTTTTTTTTTGCCTTTTGTACAAAATTATTCATTTTTTGATTTATTTTAATATACGTAGGTTTGTTTCCAATTAAATTTTGTATAACAATTTAAAATTCATAAAATGAACGAAAATTTGAAAAAAATCGGGATTACGTTTGCAGTCGTTGTGGGTGCTTTAGCGTTTTATCAAGTAGTAGTTGCACCACGTCTTGTAAAAAAGACTCCAGTAGCTACGAAATAAAAAAGAAACTTAACATTTTTCTTTAATGTGTTTTGCCCTTGCCAAATGGTATTGTGTCGCAATTAAGTAGCATTAAAAGTTGGCAACAACAAATGTTTAAAAAAACTAAATAAATAAATTAATTAAAAACCAAAAAAATTCATTCAAAATGAACGCAAAAGAAAAAGAATTGCTTAACGCAATTAACGGAACAGAGCGTATGAGTGGTTATGATGGATATGATTCATTTGAAGGTGATGATATGTCGTATTTTGACGATATGGATTCATTTGACGGTGATGGTATGTCTTATGCGGCTGGTGCTCCTGGAGCTCAATCTGCAGTTTCTGACCCTTACGTTATTCAGTACAACAACACGGGTGTAGTGCCTTTGACAGCTATCCTTTTCGGATACAACGATTACTTTAACGTTGCCAACTTTGGAAACAACGTTGCTATTGTTATTACCAACTTACAAACTGGTACTATCGCTGGTTATGGTCGTATGATTGCACAATCGAACAACAAATTCTTCGTTATTGGTAAATGGCGTTTTCAGTGTACAACTGCTGCGCAATTACAAGTTACATTAAACATCAACCACGTTGATGCCAATGGTAAAACTTATACCACTCCGTTGAACTTATCGATTATGCGTGATGCTTATCAGCAACAATCAGATATTATCGACGTTACTAAGCCAGTGACAATTGATGGTAATACTTTTATTACTTTCAGTCTATTGGCTGGTGCTATTTTAACGATTTCAATGTTCCCTACTTCTGTAATTAGTGGTAAGGCTAAATTGAATGGCGGTACTTCAGTTAACTCTGCAAGAGCACCTCGTTTAAGTGGCAAAAACGTTGCCCCAGTTATTATCCAAACGACGCAAGACGTTAAGGGTATTACTAAAGGCTAATAAGTTTTTAACCTATATTAAAAGGGGTGTGTGCCAAGCATACACTCCTTTTTTTTAAATTTTAAAAACCTATGAGCAACAACACACAAAAAAGAGAATACAAAACACTACTCCAAGTTTTAGCCAGTGGCAATCCTAATGGTGCAAGTGCTTTGCTTAAAAAATATTCGGGCGAAACAGCCCAAAACTCACAAGAACTTGCAAATAAACTTGCGAGGGCTTATGCTTCAGCTCCCTATAAGAAAGATATCGAAAAGGATTTTGCTGAATGCCACCCACATAGAGATTTTATTTTAAAATACACCGAACCTAAAGTAATTATAAAAGAGGTAAAGGCTGTAGAAACTGAACCTGTAGTGGTAAAACTACCCGAAACATTGCCACAAATTGCTAATACAGAACAAACTGCAGGTGCAAATGGTATGGGAATGGCTTGGGGCAGAGGTATCCACGCACCTTGCGGAAATCCAAATTGCCCATATTGTAACAGATATTTTAGCAACGCAAGTGGTTGTAATTGTGGTAGCAGTAATGCAAGCGGTGAAAACCAAAATACACAAAATAATAATTCAGTGATTATTTTTGGATTGGTTAGCATAGTTGCTATATTTGGATTAGTTTTAACATTAAAAAATAACAATAAATGACTGTTGAAGTAGTACAAGATGCTTTAGTGTTGTTGCCAAACAGGGAACACGAAAACTTTACAATTACTGAACAAAAAATACCAAAAGGAACTATACTTAACGGAAAAGAAATTCAAATACAAGGTAAGCGTAGAGGCGAACCATTTACATATAGATTATTTCAAACAAACAATAGACAATTAATTCACTTAAATAAAATAAAACCAATGACAACAACAGAAATAACTTTAGGTGCTGATGCAGCGCCAAGTGCAACAAAGGTAAATTTACCAAGCGTATCTAACATAGGCATTCGTCCAATCGTAGGAACAATCGTAGGTTTAGGTCTTGCGTATTTTTATTCAAAAAAACAAGGCTTTGAGGGCAATAAAAAATATATCCATTGGGCTATTGGTGGCGTTGCTGGATTTGCGGTAGGTAAATACTTACAAAGCAAACGTGACGTGACTGTAAAACCAAGCAAATAATTATTAAAACCATCTCAAGATGAAACCAACAATAGTAACATTATCGGGCGCTCCAGAGGGTACAACAAGTGTACAATTTCAAGAAATTTTCGGGGAATATAGCGAGGCTCGTGGTCGTGGTCGTGCAAGACGAGCTGCTCGCAGAGCAGATAGGCAAGAGAAAAAACGCCAAAGAATTGCAGACAGACAA
>CAYVWT010000069.1:3676-7504 GCA_964455565.1 uncultured Clostridiaceae bacterium
GAAGAATTGCTACAAGGGCAGCAGCTCAACAAGCAAGACAAGAAAAACGTACTTCTCGTATGCAAATGGCTCAGCAAAGACGTATGCAACGTAAACAAGGGCGTTTACAACGCAAAGCACTTGGCAAAGAAGAAGAAGGGTTAGAGGAAGATGATATGCAAAACCAAGTTGAAGAGCAAGAACAACCATTAAACCAAGAGGGTGATTCTACACAAGATAACCAAGGTAGTGGCGAGGGTGAATACGAAACCACACAAGAGGGAGATATTGAAGCTGGAGAGCAAGAAGTTGAACAAGAGGTTGATGGAGAGCAAGACCAAAGCGACGAAGAAAGTGGCTTTACTGGGGAAATCGGAATTGATGGCGTTGTTACAATGTCTGAAGAAGATAAAGTTTGGAATGAGTATTTTAGTTCTGCAAGTGGCAATGAAAAAATAAACCCACACGTAAAAAGATTATCTCGTAGAATTGAGATAACTAAACATAAAATTAAACGTGCCGAAGAAAGTGATAAAAAAGACCAAACAAAAATTAACCGATTAAAAGCTCAGCTTGCCAATATGGTAAACAAATTGGCTGGTTATAGTAAATTTGACGGTGATTTTAGTGAGGCTCGTGGCGGTAAAAGGCAGGTGGCTAAACGTAAAGCGGAAGTGCGTGCAGCTAAAAAAGAAGCCCGTGCAGAACGTAAGGCTGTTGCAAAACAAATAGCACAAGAAAAACGTGCTGTAAGGCAAGTTTCAAGACCAATGCGACGCAGAAGTGTAACGGCTATTGAGCAAGGCATGGGCGCACAAATGAAACAAGATGAAATTGTAGTGCCAGCTGAGGAAAACTTTAACAATAGCGTTAATAGCGTTAATTCTGATGAGGTTGCAAGTTCGGCTACTGGTTTAATTGGCATAGATGAGATTAATGACATCGATGCGCCTGAAACACGTAAGTTTGATTTAAACTTTAGTAATGCAAGTGGCGACAAGAAACCAAGCATTGACTTGAAAAACATTGCTATTGGTGTTGGTGTTGGTGTTTTAGCAGTTTATTTAATTAAAAAATACGCAAAGTAATATGCCTGGATACGAATTATTTAATTGGAAAGGAACGCCTTACGGATACCTTGTTTTATGGGCTGATGGTCCTGCTGGTTACGGGTTTTATGACGAAAAATCAATGTGGCAAGAAATAGAGGCAGGGGCAGTAGAATCAGAGGGTAATACCGATGAGTTAATTGCAAAATGGAAAAAGATTCTAACGGATTTACGAATGAACGAAGTTGTAAAGAATATAGAATTTAACGACATTATTTCTATTGAAAAAGTGCCTTTCAGAAGTTTCCGTGGTGATGGTAAAGGCAATTTTCCTGAATTTCCGTACAACCAAGATTCTAATGAAAACGACGGAAGAAAGTATTACGCTAATGGCGGTGGTATTGTAAAAGAATATAAATTAAGAGCGGAAGGGATTAATGATTTTATTAATTTTCTTGGAACTGGAATCTATTTTGATATAAAATGGTTTAAGGTCGAAACCACCTCTGGACCTGACGTAATAGTTACATTTTCAACAAATTTATCGTTAAAACAAATAAAATCAAATTTAGAGCAAGTTCAAGATTCCCACGTTATGTTAGACACAGTAAAACCTGTTAATCAATATACGGGAGAAAGATACTCTAATGGTGGTGGTATTGGCACAAAGTTAAATTATGAAATAGGAGGATTATAATGGAAAACAATTTTCACAACGAACTAAGTAATTTTGTAAAAACTCGTGACGTTAATAACGCCAATAGAGTTATACTTAATGAACTTGCCAAAGCGCTTGTTTCAGACAAGGAAAGCTATGTAGAGGTTTTACGCAGTTCGGGTGTAAATGTTTACGATGGCGCTACCGAAGAACAATTAATAGATTCTTTTGTAAAAAATGCACCAAACAATAAACAATTAGTTTTGGGCATGGCTTACTTGGTAAACCATAGAAACCAAACTGTAAATTTTGATGGCGAAAGCGAAGTTAGCGATAGTGGTGTTAAAGATGCCTACAAAATAATGGATGAATACTACAACGCTGGTGGGGCTTGGGCAGGTGCTGTAAAAAGTATAGCCGATGTTGGTGGTCAAATTGGGGGGAAGGCTATGGATGCTCAAGCGTTTAAAAAACGTGGGGCATCAAGTATGTTAGCGCAACAACAACAAGCCAGACGTGATTTAACGCAAAGCGTTATTGCACAAAAGCAAAATGAAAGTGCCGAGAAATTAAAACAACAAGGGCAAACAAAGAAGTACCTTATAATTGGCGGTATTACAGTTGCTGCACTGCTAATTGGGGTAGGAATTTATTTTGCAGTTAAAAACAAAAATAAATAAAAATAAATAAAATGGCAAACAAAACGAAATACAAAACACTACAAGAAAAAATCTCTAAAGAAGCAGGTTTTAAGTTTTGGGGATATAGTACAAACCAGTATTTTTTCGGGCATTTTAAATTTGATAAAGCACGTTTGAATGATATGGTAAATTATTTGAACAAAACTTATGGCAATTTTACTGAAGAAGTACACGAACCTGGTGTAGCAAGTATGGTATGGGTTATTAAACCAAAAGATATAGATTTTGAGGAAGAACTAATGACTAATTCAATATACATTCAGAAAAAAAATGGGCAAAGACAGTTTTATCTTACTTGGATGGTGAAGGAAAGATTGGTTGATAAAATCTTTGAAAGATTTAAATACAGGAGCGATAATTATTCAGAATCTTTTTCTGATTTAGAATACTTGAAATCTAATTTAGTTATGCTAAGTCCATTTCAAAAAGAATATGTACAAAAAGAATGGAATACTCGTTTGCGTGAGCAAGGAAAAAAAGCCGAAAATGGCGCTAACATTGGCACAACATTTACCTACGGAATTGGTGGATTATAAAAAATTAAATTAAAAAGAAATGGACTTTGTAGCTATACAAGATTTTGTTACGCCAGTAGTGATTGCTACGGGGCAACCGCATAGACCTACCCAAATCATGAAAAAGAAATTTCAGAAAGGGCAGATTATTACGGGCGAAATTAAAACCGCTAATGGTAAACCATCGTTTGTGTTACATAAAGGCACAATGATGATACCTTTAAGCGTTATTAAGCAAGTAATTACAAAAGATATTCAAATTGGTGCTGATGGTGTTAAAGATGAAATTAAAAAAACAAACCCAAAAGTAGAAGTTAAACTTGTAAAATCACAAGACCAAAAAAACAAGATGTATGCCGATGGCGTTATTGTTGGTGCTTTGCTTGGTTTTGCAGGTGTTATTTTAGCTGAAAAACAAGGTTGGATTGCCAACGTTGATAAAAAAACCAAAATCACTGGTGCTGTAATTGGTGCTGCAGTTGGTTGTTATTTTGTATATAGATTTAAAAAATAAACAATGGAAAGAAGAACAATTAAAATAGGCGATTATGTAAACATAGATGGTGGGCATCATAAAGTTTTATCAATAACCAAAGATAAAGTATTAGTAGAGGGTGGTTCGGAAAATGGCAAAAACGGATATGTTGGATATAATTTTGCTATTAAAAACAAAATAGAAAAACAAGTAATAGGAAAATATGTAGCAGGTTTTGAGGTTCACGTTGACCAATTAGAAGACATGAAACCATTTTTAAAGAAACAAAAGGTAGAATTTCGTTGTGTTGAATACGTCGATACAGATGTCTATATTGTTGATTTTGTTAGCGACGACAAGGGCAAATTATGGGATATATACAAAGAGGTAACTGGGAGCGGAGAAGAAGATGAAAATGAATTTTACAATGAGCAAATAAGTAGTTTCAAAA
>CAYVWT010000070.1:0-7476 GCA_964455565.1 uncultured Clostridiaceae bacterium
CCAAGATTTAATGATAAGGAAAATTACAAAGCGCTATTTTCGCCTCATAAGGCTGATTATTTCAGAAGGAGTAATGATGGAATTGATACAACAACAGAAATAATTGTGTCGCCAGAGGATAACTCTGAAATAAGGAAAATTACTATTGCTAACCATTCAAATGATGATGTAGTGCTTGAAATAACAAGCTATACTGAATTAGTCTTAGCGTGCTTTGGCGCAGATGTTGCACACCCTGCATTTAGCAATTTATTTATTAGAACAGAGTATGACGAGGGCGCAGACGCAATTATAGCTAATAGGCGACCAAATATTGAGGGCAAAAAAATTCAGTACGCAATGCACACAATCTCTTTGAACTGTGAAAAAATTGGCAAGACAGAATTTGAAACAGACCGTAGTAAATTTATTGGCAGGGGTAGAACTATATTAGAGCCAAATATAATGACGGATGGGCTTGAAATGTCTGGCTCTACTGGTTCTGTTTTAGACCCTATAATGTCGATAAGGTTTAAAATTAAAATTGAAAAGGGCAAGGTTTCAAGCTTTGCATTTATTACATCATATTGTGAAAGTCGTGATGATGCAATTCAAATTGCACATAAATATAAAAATTATTCAAATATCGAGCGTGCCTTTGAAATGTCTTGGACACGAAGCCAAATTGAAAACAAATATTTAGGAATTAATGCTAAACTTGAAAAATGTGCTTATGATATGTATGCAAATATGACATATATCTTGCCGTATAGAAAGACATTATCAAATTATATTGAAAATAATAAATTAGGACAGCGTAGCCTATGGTCGCTTGGCATATCTGGTGATAACCCAATAATTACACTTAGAGTGTATAGTAACGATGATTTAGATATGGTTAGAGATATTTTAGTTATTCACGAATTATGGCGAATAAAGGGTGTTTCTGTTGATTTAGCGATAATTAGCGAGGATGAATCGAGCTATAATCAACCACTTATGACAGAAATTCGTGAAATAGTTTCCATAAGCCATATTAGAGAGCTTGTAGGAATTAGTGGCGGTGTGTTTATAATTGATGGCGCATTGCAGTCAGCTGAAATTAAAACACTTTTATATGCAGTATCAAAAATTGTGCTAAATTCTAATTTAGGCGATATATCAATGCAATTAGAGTTTGAAAATGGCACAAATTTATTGCCATACACAAATTTTACTAAGACTGACTATGAATATAATTCTGACATACCAATAGAGGACGTAGAATATTATAATGGGTTTGGTGGCTTTACAAAGGATGAATATGTAATTAAGCTTAATGGCAATAATGTTACGCCTCTTCCGTGGATTAATGTTGTTGCGAATAGTGATTTTGGTTTTATAGTTAGTGAAAGTGGCGGAGGTTATATATGGTGTAACAATAGCCGGGAAAACAAGCTTACACCTTGGACAAACGATACTGTTTGCGACACTCCACACGAGAGTATATATATTCGTGATGATGAAAACGGAGCAATTTGGACAGTAGCTAGTTCGCCAATTAGAACGCATAATGATTATGTAATTCGTCATGGCTTTGGTTATTCGATATTTGAAACGGTTAATCAAGGTATTAACTCAAAGCTAACTATGTTTGTTCCAGTAAACGATAAGGTTAAAATAAGCATTTTAGAGCTTGGAAATAAAACAGAGCTCGAAAGAAACATTAGCATAACCTATTATGCAAACCCAATACTCGGTAGTGGTGAGTTTGACACAAAGCCTTATATTGAAATTTCTAAGCTTGATAACACAATTATTGCTAAAAATAGCTATAATCAGGATTATAGGGGCCAACAGGTATATGTTTCATCATCAGAAAATTTAGACTCATATACCGTGGATAAAAGGGAATTTTTTGGTGAAAACCGTGGGAAACAAATTCCAAATGGGCTGCTTCGAGATGGCTTTACAAAAACATTAGGTAGTGGCATTGATTGCTGTATTGCAATCCAAAATAAAATTAATTTAAAGCCAAACGAAAGTAAAAAGGTTGTTTTAATTCTCGGCTGTGATAACACTATTTTAAAATATTTGGATATAAAAACTGCAAATTCCGAGCTTGAAAATACTAAAAAGTATTGGTCGAAAATACTGGGAACTGTAAAGGTAACCACGCCAGACAACTCGATGAACTTAATGGTTAATGGTTGGCTTTTATATCAAACCTTATGTTGTAGGATATTTGCACGCTCTGCGTTTTATCAATCTGGCGGTGCGTATGGTTTTCGTGACCAATTGCAAGATGTTCTTACCCTACTACACATTGATTCTGATTATGCAAAAAAACAAATTATTCGCAGTAGCGCACATCAATACAAAGAGGGCGATGTTCAGCATTGGTGGCACCAAATAGAAAATGATACAAATTTTGCAGCTGACAAAGGAATAAGGACTAAGTTTTCTGATGATTTATTATGGCTTCCTTATGTTGTTGCTGAATATATGAAGGTAACAGGGGATGTAGACATTCTAAAAATTGAAGCACCATTTATCGAAGATAAAATGCTTTGTGAACACGAGGATGAATGCTATGCAATTCCTAAATTGTCTAACGAAAGTGGAAGCATTTATGAGCATTGTTTGCGTGCAATAAATCGCTCACTAAATTTTGGTGCTCACGGGCTGCCACTAATGGGCAGTGGTGATTGGAACGACGGAATGAACACAGTTGGAAACAAGGGAAGTGGTGAAAGCGTTTGGCTTGGTTGGTTTTTATATGATATTCTTGTTAAGTTTGTTTCAATTTGTAAGGAAAATAATGACATTCATACTGCAACTAAATATGAAGAAATTATAACCGAGCTTGCAAATAATTTAAATACAAATGCTTGGGACGGAGCTTGGTATCGCAGGGCATATTTTGATGATGGAAAACCACTTGGCTCTAATGAAAATACAGAATGTAAAATTGATGCAATTGCACAAGCGTGGGCAGTAATATCAAATGCTGGGCGTGATGAATATAAAAAACAAGCAATGGATTCCCTTTTGAAATACCTTGTTAATAAAGAAGAGGGGATAATTAAGCTTTTAACACCTCCATTTGATAATGGTGACCTTAGCCCTGGCTATATAAAGGGTTATGTTCCAGGAGTTCGTGAAAATGGTGGGCAATATACCCATGCTGCTTCGTGGGTAATACTTGCTTTTGCGCAGCTTGGAATGGGAGATATAGCAGGAGAGCTTTTTGCACTTATTAACCCAATTAATCACTCTCGAACACCAATCGAGGCAGCAAAATATAAGGTTGAGCCTTATGTGGTATCAGCAGACGTTTACTCTATGCCACCTAATGTTGGGCGAGGAGGGTGGTCGTGGTACACAGGTGCGTCAGGCTGGCTATATCGTGTGGCGCTTGAAAGTATTTTGGGCGTAAAAAAGGTTGAAGATAAATTAATTGTTAAACCGTGCATTCCACATAGTTGGAAAGAGTACACCATTGAATACAATTATAAACAAACTAAATTTATTATTATTGTTAAAAATGAAAATGGTACAAATATTTCAAGCGAAATTATTTTGGTAGATGATAAAAAAACTCATAAAATAGAAATAGTGCTGTGAAACATTGACAAAAGTTATTAATTGGACTATTATAATTCTAATGGCTTAGCCAGTTGCTAAGCCATTAGCTATGATAAGAGGTGATTTACATTTTTAATGCAGCTATTTTCGATTTAGATGGAACAATGATAGATTCTATGGGAATGTGGAAGCACATTAGCATAGAGTCAATGAGTAAACGTGATATTATAATTGGTGATGATATAATTAAACTTTTAGAGGTTATGACGTTTAATGAATCTGCTAAATTTTTAGTTGATTATTTTAGTCTAAATGAACCACCACAGGCTTTGGTTGATGATTGGAGCAATATGGCTTATAATTACTATTCAAATAAATTTAAGCTTAAATCTGGTGTTAGGGAATATTTGAATTACTTGAAAAATAATAAAATAAAGCTTGCAATTGCAACATCTTGTATGCGAAACTTATGTATGGCTGTTCTTGAAAACAATAACGCTATTCATTTTTTGATGAAATAGTGCTTTCAACAGAAATAGGTAGCAATAAAACTCAGCCAGATATATACCTTCATACTGCAAAAAAGCTTGGTGTACCGCCAAAAGAATGTATGGTATATGAAGATATACTTATAGCAATAAAAAGTGCAAGGCGTGCAGGTATGACGGTTACTGCCGTTTATGATGAATATGCTGCACATGAATTGCCAGAAATTATAAAAAACGCAAACTTTTTTATAAATAGCTTTGATGAACTGTTAATAAATACTATGCAAGTGTAAAATATTGTGATATAATACAAAAAAAACAAACGATAGGGGTAATGTCAAAATGTCAATCAAAGAGTTAGCACTTCAAAAGCACGCAGAATGGAAAGGTAAAATTGGAATTGAATGTAGGTCGCCACTAAATAACAAAGATGATTTATCAATAGCGTATACACCTGGTGTTGCAGAGCCGTGTCTTGCAATTGAAAAAGATGTTGATTTATCTTATCTTTATACTCGCAGGGGTAACCTTGTTGCAGTAGTAACAGACGGAACAGCTGTTCTTGGTCTTGGTGATATTGGTCCAGAAGCTGGTATGCCTGTTATGGAAGGTAAATGTGTACTATTTAAAAGATTTGGAGATGTTGATGCATTTCCTTTATGCATTCGTTCAAAAAGCGTTGAGGATATCGTAAACACAGTAAAATTACTTGCTGGCTCTTTTGGTGGTATTAACCTTGAAGATATATCAGCACCTCGTTGTTTTGAAATAGAAAAGCAACTTAAAGAAATATGTGATATTCCAATTTTCCATGATGACCAACACGGTACAGCTGTTGTTACCTTGGCTGCTATGATTAACGCATTAAAGCTTGCTAAGAAAAATATTTCAGATATTGAAGTTATTGTTAATGGTTCAGGTGCAGCAGGAATTGCTATTACAAAACTACTTATGAGTATGGGACTTAAAAAAGTTATTCTTTGCGATACAAAAGGTGCTATATATGATGGTCGTGAAGGCTTAAACGATATAAAGGTTGAAATGGCTAAAATTTCTAACCTTGAAATGAAAAAAGGTCTTTTAGAAGATGTTGTTAAGGGCGCAGATGTATTCATTGGGGTTTCTGCTCCAAACTGCCTAACAGTAGAGATGGTTAAAACAATGGCTGTTGACCCTATTATTTTTGCAATGTCTAACCCAGTACCAGAAATTATGCCTGACTTAGCAATAGAAGCAGGAGCTAAAATAGTTGGTACAGGACGTAGTGATTTTGCAAACCAAATTAACAACGTGCTTGCATTCCCTGGAATATTCCGTGGGGCATTAGATGTTCGTGCAAGTGATATAAATGACGAAATGAAAATAGCGGCAGCAATAGCAATAGCTGATGTTATTGATGAAAAAGATTTAACACCTGAATATATAATTCCAAATTCATTTGATGAGCGTGTAGCAACAGCAGTTGCAGCAGCTGTTTCAAAAGCTGCACGTGATACAGGCGTAGCAAGAATTTAATAAACTTTTATCATTTAAGAACCTATTCAATTTTGAATAGGTTCTTTCATATTTATATTAAGCTTTGAATATTATATAATACTAATTCCCGTTAAAATGATTATTCATTTTAAACGCAAATTAGTATAGAAAACATAAAGGAGCCTAATATGAAAATTTTTGTATTGAATATGAAAGCAATAATTTGTCTTTGGTTATTTTTAGCAATAGTAGTATTTTTTTTACCCTATGCATACGTTAATGTGCTTCCAACGATTTCAAAAAGCAGGGAATTGCCAATATACTGCGTTGAAAAACCCGATAAAGTAATTTCAATTACATTCGACACAGCTTGGGGAAATGAGGATATTGACGAGGTTATTAAAATATTAGAAAAATATAACTGCAAGGCAACATTTTTTGTTGTTGGAGATTTTATTGATAAATTCCCAAACTCGATTAAAGCATTATCAGATGCAGGGCACGAGGTGGCTAACCATTCTAATTCTCACGCTCATTTTAATGGCTTATCAAAGGAAAAAATGATTTTAGATATAAATAAATGTGACGAAAAAATTTATAATATAACAGGAAAGAAAAATATTATATTCCGTGCCCCATACGGTGAATACAATGATTTACTAGTAAAAACTTGTATTGAAACAAATAGATATTGTATTCAATGGGATGTTGATAGCCACGATTGGTTGGGGCTAACTACTGATGAAATGAAAAACAGGATAATGTCGAGGGTTAAAAATGGCTCTATAATACTACTTCATACTGGAACAAAGAATACTGCTTCCGCCCTACCAGAAATTTTAAGCTCTTTAAAAAGCGAAGGATATAAATTTGTTGTTGTATCTGATTTGATTATTAAAGATAATTATTATATTGATCACTTGGGAATGCAAAAACAGAATAATTAACGATTGTGTGGGCTTGGGTTTTAACCATTCCACTCACAATGCTTTTAGGTGGAATTATAACAAGTATATTTGCATTTTTCAAATTAACTTAAACAAAACAAAACCCACAGAAAGTGTTTGCTTTCTGTGGGTTTAATATTTTAATCTTTTTCTATGCTCTGATATATCGAAATTACATTGTCGAATTCCTGTTCATTTGTAATCTCGCCATAGGTTGTTGATGAAATTCCTGGGTTGTAGTAAAGCACTAATTTATTATCAATGTCGACTCCAGCAAGTAAAATATATCTTTTATCAATGGATACATCTTGAATTACTGCTAATACTTCATAATCATTAACCTCGCCTGTACTGTCATTATTAAGAGGGATAACAAAATTGTCAAAGAAAACTACGCAAACTTTGTTATGGTCGCAAGAAACAACTCTCGAGCCCTCTCCACAACCGAGGCAGGTATCAAATGAACATTCCTTCAGGCAGTTTAAGCACTCACATTTATGGCACTTTTCAAGCTGATAAATATATCCATAGTGTTCATTTTTAAAATCTTCTAACACATTTATGAATTTATCATCTTTTAGGAAACCCAAAAACTTTTCTTTGCCTGCATCTGCCTTAACAGAATCAAGTAAACTAATATATTGTGAAAGTATCGGCAAATGCGTGGTATACTTTCTTTGCTTTAAAATTTTAGAATCTATAAAAGGCTCAATCTCATTTATTGCGTATGTTATATCAGAATAAGTACTACCATATCTTTCTTTTTCCTTTGAAATATATTCGATAAGTTTGCCCATTTAATCTCCATTCCTGCTAACGTGCGAAATGAATTCGCCCTTGCAGTAATGGGCTTAAATTCAATTTATTGCACGTGCAAATTATTTTTCGCACAAGTGTGAAAAATTGCACTTGTGCATTAGTTTAAAATAAATTTTCAATTTCCTTTAAACTATACACTCTAATTCTGTTTATATTTCTTTAATTCTTCGTCTAAATCAACAGCTTCAAGCTTTTTAAAT
>CAYVWT010000071.1:0-7376 GCA_964455565.1 uncultured Clostridiaceae bacterium
CTTTTTTATTGAATATTCTTAATTGCATTTTACACCTCCAATTTTAGCTTTCAAAGCCTGCATAAGCTCTGTTTGCCCTTTTTCCTTTTTCCCAATTGCAGCAATGACACTTTCGTCCATTGTGCCTTTTGTTACAATATGGTGAATTACTACTGTGTTTTTCTGACCTTGTCGCCACAGTCTTGCATTTGCTTGAAGATATAACTCCAGGCTCCAGTTAAGCCCAAACCAGATTATAATGTGTCCACCTGCCTGAAGATTAAGACCATGACCTACGCTTGCAGGTTGTGCCATAGCAATTGGAATCTTTCCCTCGATCCAATCATCACAACTTTCCTCACTCCTTAGCTCAATAGCATTGAACCGCTTTGCTATTCTGGCTTTATCGTGTTTAAAGTTATAAAATATAAGCACAGGCTTGCCATTTGCACTTTCGATTAAATCCTCCAAGGCATCAAGCTTTCTATCGTGAATGTGCTTTACTTGCTTGTACTCGTCATATATTGCACCGTTTGCCATTTGCAGGAGTTTGCCTGCAAGTACCGCTGCATTAACTGCATCTATATCACCAGTTGCAAATGGCAAAAGTGCATCACGTTCTAATTGTGTGTAGAGTTTGCGCTCTTTTTCATCAAGGGTTACCTCTACAAAATTGTCAATCCTACCTGGCATTTCAATATAATCAACAGCTTTCATGCTAATACAAATATCACTTAGCTTGTCATATATAGCCTGTTCTGCACCTGCAAGAGGTGTGAATTTTATATCAATGTTAGTATTTGGTAGTCTAAAGCAGGAAAAGTAATCTCTCCTGTACTTCCCTATAAATCTACCAAGCCTCTCACCTTTATCAAGCAAATATATCTGTGCCCATAAATCCACAAGACTGTTTGGTGCTGGTGTACCGGTTAGTCCCACAATACGTTTTATGTATGGTCGCACTTGCTTTATTGCCTTAAACCTTCCTGAGTCAGAACTTTTAAAGCTCGACAGCTCGTCTAATACCACCATATCGTAAGGGAAACTTTTCTTGAAATGGTCCACAAGCCAAGCTACATTTTCACGATTTATTATATAAATATCAGCCTTACGATTTATTGCTCTTATCCGCTCATCACGATTCCCTAATATTTTAGAAATCTTAAGATGCTTTAAATGCTCCCACTTTGCACATTCATTTGACCAAGTGTCCCTCGCAACACGAAGTGGAGCTACCACAAGCACCTTTGACACTTCGAAAGAATTATGCAAAAGCTCAACAATAGCTGTGAGGGTTATAACGGACTTACCGAGGCCACAATCTAAAAAAATACCAGTTGCTCGGTTTCCAATAATAAAATCAACAGTGTATTTTTGGTAATCGTGCATATCATCCAATTTCATTAGTTGCACTCCTCTCTCTTAAATGCAATGACGCATGTTCTTTTTGAGAAGGCAAGACTTCCAAGTTTCCAGGAATGTTATTCCTCTTGTTTCCGTCTTTATGATGAACAATTTCCCCTTTTTTAAGTGGTCTACCTATTACCATTTCAGCAATTTGTCTATGCAAGTGTCTACCATTTAGTTTCAAATAGCTTTTTTGTTCACCAGTACCCATTCGTAATAATGCAAGTTTAGTTCTAACCTCCCTAGTCATTCGAAGGTAATTAATTTCTATATTCATTTTTGTTAGATGCGGTCTACGTATATAGCCTTCAGGGTTATATTTTTTTGACTGCCCAAAGTAATTACATTCTAATGAACAGTATTTACGTCTGGAACTCCTATAAGATTTAAAGCTTTCGCCACAATACGCACATGTTATTTCAATCACAATGTTTCACCCCATCAATAAATTCATTTACAGCCACCTTGCTATCAAGCACTAATACCTCAAAGCCTAAATCCCTAAGCATACCATGCACTTTCGCCTGCTTTGGTGTCACCTTTTTACCTTTGGCCTTTAATTCTACAAAGTATATACGTCCTTTCGGCATGAGCACTAATCTATCAGGAACTCCAGACATTCCAGGTGATATAAACTTAAGTGCCATACCACCGTTATTTTTAATTTTGCCCCTCAAGTGGCTTTCTATCTGCCTTTCTAACATCTTCCACCTCCACATTTAAGTAAACAAGGTAACAAAGTAGATGTTTTTCCTATACGTGCGTATACGTTATAGGCGTGCAATATTCTCTACTATTATATAAATATATTATCTCTATATAGTAATTTTCATTACCTTGTTTACTATTGCTTTTAACACTTATCCTTACAGCCTTTTTTTGAGTAAACAGGATAGTAACAAGCCTTTGCTCATGTTTACTATGTACGTATGTAACCTCTCTGTGGGCCATACAACTTAAATTTGAAATTACCTTGTTTGTTTCCTGAATACTTTTTCCAACCATCAATTTTTGATAGGATTGCATTTATCTCATATGAATCAAACTTTTTAAGGTTAACCACATCCTTGCAAAATAGCTCACACCATATTTCCATTACACAAACACGCTCACGTTTAACAGTTCCTTTCATTGGTGTGCCAAAGTCATTATTATGAATAAAATTACGTCTATCCATAAGGCTTAAGCTATCCCAGTTATCAGGCAATAGCAGATTAAGATATTCAACAATTACACCCTCACGATCATCTGATTCTAAGGCATTACGTTGCTCCGCCATTGCAATTTCCTTGACTGAGTCGGGCAAATCTATAATTTCCCCAGCCTTTACATATTGCAAAGTTTCTGCCCATATTTGATCTACATCATCACTATTCATTTCCCAAACTTTTTTATTGCCAATACCAACGTTTACAGGAAGAAAGCGCCTGTTTCCTGTTATATCACGCAGAAATCCCTCTTGAGCATTAGTGCTACCTACTAGGATGCACTGACGGGGATGTGGCTCAACTCGCCTGCCATAGCTCGCTCTGTACTTATCATCCTGCCTACTAACAAAGGAACGCACTGTTTCACTTTCCACCTTGCGGATACCTGCAAGCTCTGACACCTCGACAATCCAGCAACCCTGCAACTTTTCAGCACCGGTTTTGTCCTTCATATCAGCAATGGATAAACTGTCCGAGTACCATTCTTTGCCCATTTTTGCAAATAATGTACTCTTGCCGATACCTTGAGCTCCGACCAAAACAAGCATAGGGTCAAACTTTATGCCCGGCTTATATATCCTCGCCACCGCTGCACACATTACTTTTCTTGTAATCTGCCTTGTGTAATCAGTATCCTCAGCACCTAAATAATCAACTAACAGCGTTTCAAGCCTTGTAACATTATCCCACTCTGCCAAAGCATCTAAATACTCTTTTACAGGGTGGTAACTTCGGTCATCGGTCACCTTTGTAATAGCAGTTAAGTAATTTTGATTTGAGAACGCACCATATTTACAGTCAATATAGGCAGTTAGCTGTGCATCGTCCGCATCTCGCCAATATTTACTCGGGTGATTCCAGGGAACACTACCCTTAATCTCCATTCCGTCGAGCAATTGATTAAATACAATGTTTTTCATAAAATCATCATTTTCGAGTATTACAATTAAGTTTTTTAAGCTATTTACAACCTCACCCTTTTTATTAACTGTAAGCTTTTCAATCCAATCATCATTATTTACTGATGTAAAGTCATTGTTTGCCTGAGCTTCGCGATCCAGAGCCAGTTGCTTCTTAATCTCCGCCAGTCCTATAGTAAACTCCTGCATAGCCTGAAAAGATGGTAGCTTACCAGGTGAAATGTCTTCGGCTGTTCTGATGTCCAAATCCCCGAACTTATGTATTCGAACCAAATCAAAAGCATTGCAGAGCTTACCACATGCTGGGTCAGTTGCATGGTTAGAATAGCAAAACCTATCGTTATACACGACCACACCGGCGCTGCTATCAGCTGGTATATAATCGTAGCGACCTTCAAATGCACTTGGTTCGTATATGTCTGATAGAAACTCTGCTATTGCTGTCTCTATTCCATAAGCTCTACAAAAGCTACCTACAATTCCTTCTTTTGTCAACGGGTCAGACTGCTTTGTTATTGTTCTTTTAATTATCTCTGTCTGCCTTGAGGACATAGGATACTCTTTTGTATTTCGCCAATCTGTATATCTTGCAAGCATTAAATCAGGGTCAATAAGTTGTCCGTCCTGTTGCTCAAAAACAAACTCAGCATCACACGAAGTACTAGGCCAGTACATGAGCCGCGTAGGTTCGTAAGTGGAGTCGTCAAACATTTCAATTCCTATATCCTTTGCTATAAGCCTTGATATTGCCACATATTCATCACTCGATACATTCCTCGCAAGAGGCAATATTAGCCGCAGGCGTGGCTTGTCTGATGTGTGTTTATGTGTACTATAAATACAACATGTGAAATCAAAGAACAAGGTAATACACTCCCAAACGTCCTCAGATGCATAATCCATATCTAACGTAATCATGGAACGAAACTCAACGTGACCAGTCCTGCGCCTTCCATCTTTAAGACTTCCTGCAACAAAACCACCGACATCCTTTGTTGCATCTTGTTGTGGCTTGCTCATTTTCCTATATTCACTCATACTCTCGGCAGTGTGCCTTGTAACCCTTACTTTTTCGAGAAACTGCTCCCAAGTTAGTTCTATAGGCTTCCATATTTTTGATGTTCTACTGTTTCCTACTTAAATTATCATTAATATACACCCATCCTCTCTACTTAACGATTTTTTCCTCACTATTAATTCAAAAGATATTCAAGCTCTGCAATGTGTTTTTCCAGACCAATAATTTGTGCTTTCAAATGGCTTATTTGCAGTTGGCAGTTCCGTTCCGATTCGTTTTTGGCGGTATTAGCGAGGTTTGTTGCTATTTCTGCTTCTCTCAACTTTTCTTTCAGCTTAGCGAAATGCTTGTTTTTCGAGATTTCTTCCTCCGTTAGTTTTATAATCAGTGCATCTTTTTTGCTTATTTTAACGGGAATATCTTTATCTGATTGGATATCATTTTTTATCCGGTCATAAGCTGCTCGTATCGTAAGTTTCTTATTATCAATCTGCCCAATCATCTCATCTCCACCATGCTTTACGATATATTTGACCCTATCGTAAGTCCTTCCACTTCCAAGTCCTGCCTTAACAGCAACAATATTACTCGCACGACCTGTTTCCCGATAGTGACCGCAGTCACTATCGGTGCTTTGATTTTGTTTTAGAGATGACAGTTTTCTTTTTTTTGCCTTTTCCTTCTCTATTTCTTCAATCAGCCTTGCAAAATCAAACCTTTCCGAAATCGTGAATTCTTCTCGCTGTACATTTTCGGAATATTCAATATTTAGTGCGGCTTCAGCATCTTTCGCTTCGACTACATTTGCATGTATTAATTCCTGCTCTAAATATTCACAAGCTCTTAATCTCCTAAGCCCCGCAAGTAGCTGGTATTCACCATTTGACAGTTGCATAACGGATATTGGGTTTATAAGACCATTTAGTTTGATGTCATTTGCCAATTCTTCAATTTTTCCGACAACCTTACGAATACGTTCAATGATTCTTATTTTCCCGATATTTACTAGCACGACCCTACCTCCATTTTTAGTCTTTGCTGACCTCTAAGCCCTTTGTTGTAAAAATCCGTCAAGCACCAACACATGAGCCTTCTTGCCGTACCTTTCACCATACTCTCGGAGCCCAACCCACCATTTTGGATTATATATTGTCGTAATATTGCCGATGGCGGTACTGTTTCAAAACGGGAAATAAATCTTTCTTTAGTAATTTGAGCTCCATGTGTATTGATGAATGCTGAAACCCCGACCAGTATTTCACGTTGTTTTGCGTGTACATCCCCAGGCCACGTTGCAGCAATAAACTCAAGTGTTTTGTCGAATATTTCATACCCATACAACTCGCATATCAATTCAGTCGCCTTTACAGCATTAAGTGACTTACTGTCACGACTGCGGTTTGAGCGGTTCATGATGAAACCATTCTTATTTATAATGGCATTAATTTTTATACACATTTCGTCTCCGGCTTCAACACCTGCCAAAAATCGATCCTGCAGGGACAATCCCCTGCAATCCTTATTTTGATTACGAAAATAATCCGACTCCTCCTCATATGTTAACCCCTCTAAAACGATACAATTTGCGCTTTCAACATTATGTATCCTCATTGCATTTAACCGATGTTGACCATCAATAATATAATATTTGCCATCTCTTTTACTTACAATAAGTACGCCTACCTTTGCTGTATCAAACGCTTTTGCAATGCGCAAAGCTCTTGCATCGCTAACATTACGTTGATATGCGCCAACCGTAATCTCGCTAAGCATTATGTTTTCTATTTTTTGTTTGTTGTTAGTCATTTAATTACACACTCCTATTTTTATATTTAATCTTTTTTATAAAACGAACATTCGTATCCATCTGCCTTAAGTGGCAAATCGTCTGCCCATGTTGGGTTAACACCCATTATGTCGCACATTTCCTTGACACTACCGAAGCCTGATGGTGCCTCAGCCACGGCTTCATCATGCACATGCATAACTATTTTGTAGCCTGCTATATCTATCCTTATCATAGCTTCAGCCAATAAATCACGAGCCACAGCCTGAACAATATTTTCAACGAATTTTGGTCCATACGAATCAATTCGGCCCCATTTTTTTGATGCTCCTATCCCTTCATAAGTTACATTCAAACGGTCAAACTTGCCAATTTGCATTGAAGGGTGAAAGTAGCAAAGTCTGCGCCCTGATGGAAGTATAAACATCAAATACCTGTCACCGCCAAATTTACCACATCCAACTTTTATTCTACCAACAGTTGTTGCCTTACCCTTTGTGACAGCCTGCTCTGCGGCGTTGCCGATGTCCCACCAAAATTGCACAATTGCAGGATTTGCATTTCTCCAAGCATTGACCAGCCCTTGTAGCTCATCTTCAGCAACACCCATCTCTATCGCTCCCATAGCAGTCAAGGCACCAACTGACCCACCGTAACCGAGGGCGAGTTCCGATATTTTACCTTTTTGACGTAGCGGCGAGCCTTTATCTATCTGTTCTATTGGCACATGGAACATTGCTGATGCCGATGCTTCGTAAATTTTGCCATGTGTGTTGAAAACATCTATTCTCCAGTGCTCACCTGCAAGCCAAGCTATAACTCTTGCTTCAATCGCACTAAAGTCTGCTACAATAAACCTACTACCCTCTTGCGGAATAAACGCAGTTCGGATAAGTTCAGACAGCACCGATGGCACACTATCATACATTTGCTCTAATAGATTAAAGTCACCACTCTTAACAATCTGCCTTGCAAGTTCTAAGTCATTGATATGGTTTTGAGGTAAATTTTGCACTTGCACAAGCCTACCTGCCCAGCGCCCTGACCTATTTGCACCA
>CAYVWT010000072.1:0-7312 GCA_964455565.1 uncultured Clostridiaceae bacterium
AGCTATTGTCAACCATTATTTATAATTTGGTTGACAATAGCTTAAATATAGCCATTAATTCCTCTTAACGAAACCTCGCCAGAGCTAACATTAATAATTTTGCCTGCTTCTGTTTTAATTATTAACTCACCTATTTCTGTAATTCCAATTGCTGTCCCCTTTAACTGCTTATTGCTCATTATTACAACTACTTCTTTTCCAATGTTTAAGCACATATTTCTGTATTCATCAATTATGCTTGTTAGTTCATCGCTAAATATAAATTTTTCGTAATATTCCTCAAAGGAGGATAAAATTTCCTGTATCAATAGCTTTCTTGAAAACGTTTTGCCTGTTTCAAGGTATAACGAGGTTGCTATATCTTTAATTTCGTCTGCAAATTCACTTGTATTTACATTTATGCCTATTCCGTTTACCACAAAGCTTATTCTTTGCTCCTCTGTAACCATTTCAGTTAATATTCCGCACACTTTTTTGCTATTTATTATAATATCATTCGGCCATTTTATTTGTGCGTTTAACCCTGTTTGGTTATTTATTGTCTTGCATATTACAATTCCACTTATTAACGAAATTTGCATTATTTTTGATGGCAGCACATCTGGGCGAAGTAGTATAGACATCCACACGCCAACCTTTTGGGGAGATAACCACTTCTTATTAAGCCTGCCTCTGCCACCTGTTTGCCTGTCTGCAATGAACAAGCTACCATTTATTGCCCCGCTTCCTGCCTGATTTTTCGCCTGCTCATTTGTTGAATTTATTTCATCAAACGAATAAATTTTTTGCCCAATATATTTTGTTTTAAGCCCATCCTTTAATTCCTGCTCGCTAAGTATATCTGGCGTGCCAATTAGCTTATAGCCCCTATTTGTTTTCGATTCTATAATGTATCCCTCGTTTTTAAGCTTGTTAATTACCTTCCAAATTGCAGACCTTGAAACGCCTAAGCTATCACTTATGGCTTCACCAGATATATAATCCGTATCCTGTTTTAACATTAAAAGCAACTGATTTTTCACAATTAGCCTCCTATCTCATAATATATAACGAGGTGATAAAAATGAATGATTTAACAGGCGAACAAATAATTGTAGCCATTACTACATTAGCAGTTGCTATTGCACAAGGAAAGCCACCAAGAGAAGTGACCCTGCTTGGTGACATATTTCAACAAATCGGCTCTACTCTTACAGTGATTGGAGATAGAAATGGTGACCTTAAAGCTTAAAGCTTTTCCTGCGCATAATAAACCGATGTCATTGCATCCTTTGCTATATCAATGTTTTTTCTTTCAATATTCCCTTGCGATACGACATCAGTAATAACTCAAGGTCACGTATCTGCGAAAGTATTGCAATACCACTATCTGTATCTGCTACTTTTTTGCGAATTGCCCCTCTTTCAAGCACTACGGATTTAGAATGTAAATCCTCCTCATCAACTATTGCCCTTGTTATTGATTCAAAGGGTTCGTGGGAAGCAAGCACAAGCCCATAGGAATTATAAATTAGTGTATACCCTGCTATGCCTGTTTGTGGCTGATATGCCTTTGAAAGCCCACCATCGATTACAAGCAGCTTCCCGCCTGCTTTTATTGGGCTTTCACCCTTTTTAATTTTAACAGGAACATGACCATTAATTATATGAGAATCCTCTGGGTTAAGCCCAAATTCAGCAAGTATTTTTATGCAGGTTGCCTCGTTTTCGATATGGGTATAATATGCGTCCTTTACCTCATCTGCTATTTTTTTATCATCTGTGAAATACCTCTCAAACGTCGCCATTTTACTTTTGCCATACAATGGTGACTTTGCGCCACACCATAAATACCAAAGGAAATCCAGTCCATCCTTCTTTTCCTGCGTACCATTTTTAGCGAAGTATCCCTGCCTTGCAATTACCTCTGAATAGTCAATATATTTCTTTCCACTTAGCTTTTCACCAAATATTCCTTCAGTTGTAAATTCACCATCTTCGTCCATTGGTATGCAACCATGATAAAGTAGGTTTGAATTATATACTGTGTACATACTGCCTTTTGTGTATAAAAAGCGTATATGCTGCTGCAATTTTTCACTATGCAAAAATGAAAGGCGCAGTTTTTCAACCAATTCAGACTCTTCTTCGGTTAAACCGAATGGGGACAAAGGGTTTACAGTAGGGAAATTTGTGTCTACTAATTTATACTCTGCTTCGTCAACAATTAACATTCCTGCTTCATAATTTACTTTATCAAGCATTGTTCCACCTTGCATTTTATATTCTGGGTGGCTCTGTACTATTTGACCTTCTAACTTAAACTGTATTATAGATATAGCCTTGTGCATTTTCGCAACTAACGCAATATCATGTGGCTTTTCCTCAACATCGTTTGGGTTGCGTGGAACAAAACGTGTGCAGGGGTCATCTTTATATGTTGCAAGCGCAAATATTGCAAGTGGGCGAATATTTATGCCATAACCGTCCTCTAATGCATCAAAATTATTATACTTTGCGCTTACACTTAAAACATTTGCTATGCAAGCATCACTTCCTGCTGCCGCACCCATCCATAGTATATCGTGGTTGCCCCATTGTATATCCACAGAATGGTATGCCATTAGTGCTTCCATTATTATATCAGGCCTTGGACCTCTATCAAATATATCACCTAATATATGTAGGTGGTCTATTGAAAGCCTTTGAATTAACCTTGATAATGCTATAATAAAAGCATCTGCCCTCTCAGTTTTTATTATTGTTTTTATAATTTCTGCATAATAACCTTCTTTATCGTGGCTGTAATCGTTCGTGTGCAATAGCTCGTCTATAATATATTCAAAATCCTTTGGCAAGGCTTTTCTAACCTTAGAGCGTGTATATTTAGAGCCTGCTACTCTGCAAATTTCAATCAGTCGATATAGCGTTATTTTATACCAATCCTCTGGGTTGGCTAAGTTTTTTTTCGTCATTTCAAGCTTTTGTTCCGGATAATAAATAAGGGTAGCAAGTGCCCTGCGTTCGTCACTTGAAAGAGTGTTGCCAAAAATATCCTTTATTTTATCCTTTATTACACCAGAAGCATTGCGTAGAATGTGCAAAAATGGCTCATACTCTCCGTGTAAATCGCTAAGAAAATGCTCTGTACCCTTTGGCAAATTTAAAATAGCCTGCAAGTTTATCATTTCTGTTGATGCAGATTGAATATTCGGGTATTGCTCCGAAAGTAGCGTCAAATATTTAATATTAGAAGTTATCTCTTTTTCAAGCATTTATTTCCCTCCAATTTTTTGTCTACATATATTTTACATTATTTACCCATTTTGTCAACACATAACGCTTTATTTACAAAAAATGAATTATATGGTATTATGTTAACGGTGATTTGCTATGATACTTTTAAATCTTTCAAATGTTAAGAAGGCTTTTGGGGCTGATGTCCTTTTTGATAATATATCTTTTAACATTGAAGAAAATGATAAAATCGGCTTGGTTGGGGTTAACGGTGCAGGTAAAACTACATTATTTAAAATCTTGACTTCCGAGCTTTCCCACGATGGTGGGGAAATTTTTAGAAATAAGTTAACTAAAATTGGATATATGCAACAGCACGCCTGCCATAATTCTGACAGGTCTGTTTGGGATGAGCTTATGACCATTTTTAATAATATTATCCAGCTTGAAGAGGACTTAGAAGAAATTGCACATAATATTGAAAATAAAAATGGTGATACAATCGAGCTTGTGCAAAAACAGCATAGTATGTCGGAGGAGCTTGAACACCTTGGTGGCTTTACATATAAAAGCAGGGCAAAGGCGGCACTAATTGGCTTGGGGTTTAGTGAGAGCGAGCTTAACAACCCTGTTTCAAACCTTAGTGGCGGACAAAAAACAAGAGTGCTTTTGTGCAAAATTTTGCTTAGCAATACAAACCTTTTGCTACTTGATGAGCCAACTAATCACCTTGATATTGCATCGGTTGAATGGCTTGAGGATTTTTTAAAAACGTATAATGGCGCAGTAATTGTTATTTCACATGATAGGTATTTCTTAGACAGGGTTACAAATAAAACCTTTGAAATGGAAAGCAACAAATTGACAGCATATAACGGAAATTATTCAACATATTTAAAGCTAAAAGCTGAAAACAATAAAATGTTAGAGCGTCAATTTGAAAACACTCAGCGAGAGATAAACCGAATTGAAGGGATTATCGAGCAACAAAAACGCTGGAACAGGGAGAAAAATATCAAAACAGCTGAAAGCAAGCAAAAAGTTATTGACCGACTTGAAAAAACAATTGAAAAGCCACAAAACTCACCAGATAACATAAAATTTGAGTTTAAAACTAAGTCCGGTGGTGGTAATGATGTTTTGATTTGTGATAACCTTGAAATGGCTTTTGGTGAAAAAAAGTTATTTAAAAACGCAAGTATGCACATTAAAAAATGCGAAAGGGTGTTCCTGCTTGGGGCTAATGGCTGTGGCAAAACAACCCTGCTAAAAATTATTATGGGCCAGTTAGACAGTATAGGTGGTAGCTTTAAATTAGGCGCAAATATTAACCCTGGTTACTATGACCAAACACAATCGGACCTAAATAACAACAAAACTGCTTATAGCGAAGTGTGGGATACATATCCTGCGATGACTCAAACTGCTGTTAGAAATGCACTTGCGGCATTTTTATTTCGTGGTGATGATGTGTTTAAAGAGATTTCTATATTAAGTGGTGGTGAGCGTGCAAGGATACTTCTGCTTAAACTAATGCTTTCAAATGCTAATTTTCTACTCCTTGACGAGCCAACAAACCACCTTGACATTACCTCTCGCGAGGCGCTTGAAGATGCGCTTTTAGGATATAACGGAACATTGTTCATTGTTTCACACGATAGATATTTTATAAATAAAATGGCAGATAAAATTTACTATATGTCACAAAATGAATTAAAAACCTATAATGGAAATTATGATTATTTTTTGGAAAAGCATACAGAAGTTAAAGTAATTAATGAAATAGCAGTTGAAAAGAAAAATGATTACAAAGAGAAAAAGGCAAACGATGCTGCAATACGAAAGTTAGCCAATCAAATTTGCAGGGTAGAAGGTGAGATTGCAGAAATTGAAGATAAAATTTGTGCATTAGAGGAAAAATTAACACTTACAGAATATGCAACTGATTATGCACGAGCTATTGAAGTTACTACCGAAATTGAGCAGTTTAAAATAAGTTTAGATTTACTCTATGAAAAATGGGACGAGCTACAAGATTAGAGCATAAAAAAAGCACTGTGATTTCGAGGTGAAGGTGCTTACAAAAAAGTAATCAACCAATACAAAAAGTATGCTTTGTTGATGTAATTTACAACTGGCTCACGAAAATGCTAATGGTGGCTCTGTTTTATGCAACACGTGGCTCTCAATTCAGTAGAACAGTGGCTCTCGTCGATGCGTATATTCCCCATTTCGATGTTGACATTTACAACCACACCACACAAAGCAAATGGTTTTAAATTCAAAGGAGCATTGTGATAGAAATAAATCACAATGATCCTAATTATTTTTAGAACGGCCTATCGTTTACAAATTCACCAACATAATCTAATGCACCATTTTTATATAATTTTCCCAAACCGTTTAACAAATCATTTTTCCAATAGCCCTCGTAATAAATTACATTGTTGCGAATTTCAATGCCATAACCGTCTCTTAAATTTTCAACCCAACTGCCCGAATATTTACTTTGGTTTCTGTTATATGTATATTCGCCATAGCCATTTTTCAGCCCATTTTTCCAGTTACCTGCATATTGGTCCGTTCGGTTCCAAATAAACACGCCATAACCATCATACTGACCATTTGCCCAATATCCTTTATAACTATTTCCACTTTTCCACAAGATTTCACCATAACCATTAAATTGCCCATTACTAAATCCACCAATATATGTATACTCATCAACTCTGTATAATTTACCAAAACCATCAAGCTGTTCATTTTTCCAAGTTCCTTCATATTTGTTTTTATTTTTCCAAAGCATTACTCCAAAACCATTAATTACATCGTCTTTCCAAAAGCCTTCATACACATTCCCATTTTCATAATACATCGTTCCATTGCCATCTCTTTTCAAGGCCACCATATCTCCTAAGTACTTACCTTTGGCGAACGGAAGAAGTGTCTTTGACGATACGCTAATATTGGTCTGTGCAACCATACCATTTAATTTGGCTATAATTTTGGTTTCGCCCTCTGAAATACCATTTACGATTCCATCAACGCTAACCGTTGCAATTGATGAATTCTCGCTTGAATATATAATATTATGTTCTGCATAAAAAGGTATAGAAAAAACATTTGCCATAATTTTCGTCGTTTCATTTTTGTTAATAAGTGACGTTTGTGCCTTAATGCTTATACTGTAAACGTCAGCCTTAATTATGCCTGTAGAAAACAGCAAATATTGCATAGCAAAGAAAATCAGCAACGAACAAATGCTAATTAGAAATACTTTGCTTTTAAATAATACGCCGAGCTTTTTTAAAATGAATTTATTCATTTTCAATTTACCTCTTTAAATATGGTTATAATATTTTGCACCCTTATAATATAACCACTCATTTTTTTTTGCTATTCTGCACATAAAAAAGTGCATTAACCTACTTTTATTATATATATTTTCCTCTAATAATAGTACCCTTAAATTATGCTCTTTGGCAACTGAATTAAGCCTTTTTATTGCGCTATATGTCCACAATACGTTTCCAATTGTGCTAAGTGGTGGATTTTCAAAGCAAATTGCATCAATATACTTAGCTGTGTAATCACAAAGCCCTAAAAACCCATTGTTTTGTATAATAATACAGCTTGGGAATGCTAATTTAACCTCGTTTAACAATAAAGTCGCAGAATTGTATAGCTCTTGCCTATTACATAATTCTAAGTAATCAAGATTTCCTATTGTATCAAGAAAAATACCATCATATCCACTTTTCAAATAAGAAATAGCCCTGTGGATTATAATATTTCTGACATTTTCCTTTGTAATATCCATATAATAGGTTTGATACTCTGTGTTTACGGCTAAAACATCATTAAAGCTTAATAAATCTGCCTTACTAAGCAGGCTAAAAAGCTCATCTTCTTCGCTAATTTCTATTATGCTAAGATACGCTATTACAAGCTTTCCTGCAACCTTTAATTGGCACAGCCCCTCACTCGAATGTGCCTTTGGCTCTAAAATTAAAAGTTCATAATCCATTAAAGCTTGCTCATTATCAAATCCATAATAAACAGCAAATCCAACAAAAAAAATAATGCAAATTTCAGG
>CAYVWT010000073.1:0-7163 GCA_964455565.1 uncultured Clostridiaceae bacterium
ATTGAGAGGTGAAAATACATGGCACATAAGAAAGGCGTAGGTAGTACTAAAAACGGTAGAGATTCAGAGTCCAAACGACTTGGTGCTAAAAGAGCAGATGGTCAGTTCGTTCTTGCTGGTAACATTTTAGTTCGTCAAAGAGGAACAAAAATTCACCCAGGTCTTAATGTTGGTAAGGGTAGTGATGACACACTTTTCGCTCTTATAGATGGCAAGGTTAAATTCGAGCGTAAGGGTAAAGATAAAAAACAGGTTAGCATTTACACACTTGCACAGTAATTTTGATGGGCTGTTTCTCACAGAAACAGTCCATTTTTGTATTATTCGAAAAATGTTATTAATTTATACTAAATTTAATGTAAAGTAGGAAAAATTATGTTCGTAGATATAGCTAATATTGTTATTAAAGCAGGCAATGGTGGTAATGGTGCAGTTGCCTTTCATAGAGAAAAATATGTTGCAGCAGGTGGACCAGATGGTGGCGACGGTGGCAGGGGTGGCGATGTTATTATTATTGTTGATACCAACCTTTCGACACTTATGGATTTTCGTTATAAGAAAAAATATAACGCACCAAATGGGGAAGATGGCAAGGGTGCAAATATGTCTGGCAAGGCTGGAGAGGATTTAATAATTCGTGTGCCACGAGGGACAATTGTTAAAGATACTATAACAGATAGAATAATTGCAGATTTATCTGATGAGGACAGCCGTTATGTCGCTGCAAGAGGTGGTAATGGTGGCTGGGGTAATCAGCATTTTGCTTCACCTACAAGGCAAGCACCAAACTTTGCGAAAAGCGGACTTATAGGGCAGGGTAGGGAAATTGTTTTAGAGCTTAAACTAATTGCAGATGTTGGGCTAATAGGCTTTCCGAATGTTGGTAAATCTACTATTTTATCTGTTGTTAGTGATGCAAGGCCGAAAATTGCTAATTATCATTTTACAACTCTTACGCCAAATTTAGGTGTAACCTGTGTTGGTGACGGTAGTATGGTTATTGCAGATATTCCAGGAATTATCGAGGGTGCGCATGAGGGGGTTGGGCTTGGTCACGAATTTTTAAGGCATATCGAAAGAACTCGCCTTTTAATTCACGTTGTTGATGTATCTGGTTGCGAGGGTAGAAACCCAATTGAGGATTTTGACCTTATAAATTCAGAGCTTGAACGATATAGCCCAGCGCTTGCAAAAAAACAGCAGATTGTAGCAGCAAATAAAATAGATGTATCAAAGGAATTGCTTGAAGATTTTACTGCCAAGCTTGAAGAGAGAGGCTATAAGGTGTTTCCAATTTCTGCTGCCACTCGAAGTGGTGTTCAAGACCTTATAAATTACACATATACCCTGCTACAAACTATTCCAATGCCTGAATTTGAGGTTATTGAAATGGTAATGGAAAAAGTAGTAGTTGATGAAACGTTCACGGTTAGGATTGATGAAGACGAGGATGAACTTTATATTGTTAAGGGTGAAGGTGTAGAGCTTCTTGTTTCCTCTACAAACTTTAATGATGGAGATTCATTAAGCTATTTCCAACGTACCTTGCGCCGAAAAGGCGTTATTGATGAGCTTGAAAAAGCAGGCATAAAAGAGGGCGATACAGTAAGAATTGGCGAAATAGAATTCGACTATTATAGATAAGTGATACTAATCATCTTCTAAAATTAAGAAATACCTTTCGGTAAAATTTCCGCCATACTGTGTTGCAGAACCATTTTGAATACATACAGTATTCAAAAGAACCTGCGCCTTGTATGACAATAATTTTCCTCGAAATTTATTCCCAAATTTCAAAAGATAATTAGTATTATTAAAAAAACACTTGCAATAATTTTAAAAGTATGTTAAAATTTTACTTGCGTTTAGAAACGGACAGTCCTCTGCGCTTGTGATACTATGCCAGGCACGAATGTCTATGTAGAAGGGGAGTTCTTAAATGAATTTAGTCAGCAAAATAGGTCAGGAGCAAATCCGTACAGACCTACCAAAGCTTAACATTGGAGACACAGCTCGTGTTTATGTTAAGGTAAAAGAAGGTGCACGTGAGAGAGTCCAAATGTTTGAGGGTACAATTATCCAAAAAAGACATGGTGGAATTCAAGAAACATTTACAGTTCGTAGAGTTTCTTACGGCGTAGGTGTTGAAAAATGTTTCCCAACAAATTCACCGAATATTGACCACATCGACATAGTTCGTAAGGGCAAGGTTCGTCGTGCTAAGTTATTCTATCTTCGTGATAGAGTTGGTAAATCAGCTAAGGTTAAAGAGAGATTATAAAACTGAAAATGGGGGCGTGGCTGCGCCGACATAGTCGCTTTGCTGCGTTATTGTCGGACACACGCTCCTTTTTTCGTTATATTTAGGAGGTAAAATTTATGGAAAATAACGAAATTAATCCAAAAGAATTACAAGGTGAAACACAAGAAGTTATAGAACAACAGGAAGTGCCGCCTGCAATTAACTGGAAAAAAGAAGCTTTCGAGTGGTCACAAGCAATCATAATTGCACTTATAATTGCTTATGTAATTAAAAGTTTTCTATTCACACTTGTGCTTGTTTCTGGTCCATCAATGCAAAACACCTTGCAAGATGGTGATAGATTGTTTGTGTATAGATTAATGTATAAGCCACATAATGGTGATATTGTAGTATTTACTCCTGAAAAAGATAAAAATAGACCATATATCAAACGTGTAATTGCAACCGAGGGGCAAACTATTGATATAAACTTTAAAACTGCAGAGGTTTCGGTTGATGGCAAGGTTTTGACCGAAAAATATATAAAGATGCCTACAACTCAGCAATTTGATGTGAAGTTCCCTGTAACTGTTCCTACTGGTCACGTTTTTGTAATGGGTGATAATAGGGGTAACAGCCATGACAGCAGAAGTAGTACTGTTGGTAGCTATGATAATCAAAATGGTATGGTTAAAAATGAATCATTAATGGGAAAGGCAATGTTTCGAATTTGGCCGTTTAACCAATTCGGTTCATTGTACAAATAATATGGTAATTCAATGGTTTCCTGGGCATATGGCGAAAACTCGCCGTTTGATAGCAGATAATTTAAAAATAGTTGATGTTGTTGTGGAGCTTTTAGATTCACGCCTTCCTATGGCTTCTACTAACCCTATTGTTGATGAATTAGTTGGCACAAAGCCTCGTGTGGTTGTGCTTAATAAAAGCGATATGGCAGATAGTGAAGCTACGAAAAAGTGGATTCAATATTATAAATCAAAGGGTATTAGTGCTGTTGCGATTGATAGTATCACAGGAAAAGGCTTTCCACAGCTAAAAGACATTATAAAAGAGCTTTTGAAAGAAAAAACACAGCGTGCGCTGGATAAGGGTATGAAAGAGCGCCCTGCAAGAATGATGGTCGTAGGAATTCCGAACGTCGGTAAATCATCATTTATAAACAAATTAGCAGGCAGAGCAAGCACCAAAACAGGTGATACCCCTGGCATAACTAAGACTAAACAATGGATTAGAATTAGCGGTGGGTATGAGCTTTTAGACACTCCTGGTATTTTGTGGCCTCGCTTTGATGATCAAAAGACTGGCTTACACCTTGCTTTTACTGGTGCTATTCGTGATGAAATATATGATACTGTTGAGGTAGCATTTCAGCTTTGTGCGTACATTTCAAAGCGTTTCCCAACACGAATGAGCGAAACATATAAATTTCCATTTGCAGAAAATATGGCAGGGCATGATATATTATTTGAAATTGGCAAGCGCAGGGGTTGTATTATTGCAGGTGGTGAGGTCGATTTAGAACGTACATCTCGCATTGTGCTTGATGAATTTCGTGATTGTAAAATAGGTAAAATAACTTTGGAATTACCGGAGGATTGCAATGATTGACAGGCTTAGAGTTGATGCATTGTGGGAAATCGAGCATATAAAAAATAATGATGGCTATAATTTAATCGCAGGCGTTGACGAGGCGGGCAGAGGCCCTCTCGCAGGGCCTGTTTGCGTTGCTGCTGTTATTCTTCCAAGTGATATATATTTGAAAAAAGTAAATGATTCAAAGAAATTAAGCGATAAGCAAAAAGACAAATTGTATGATGAAATAGTCGAAAATGCAATATCGTATTCGATTGTGCTAATAGACCATAATGTTATTGACGAGATTAACATTTTAAATGCTACCTTTAAAGGTATGTGCGATGCTGTAAGGGGGCTTAGCACCAAGCCTGACTATGTTTTAATAGATGGGAATAGGATAAAAGGAATGGACTGGATTCCACATGAATGCGTTGTAAAAGGAGATAGTAAGAGCATTTCTATTGCGGCGGCATCAATTTTGGCAAAGGTTACACGAGATAGGTATATGAATAGGCTCGATGAAAAATATCCACAGTATGGATTTAAAAAGCATATGGGGTATCCAACAAAGGCTCATTATGAGGCGCTAAAAATGTATGGTGCAAGTGATGTACATAGGCTTTCGTTTAACTTAAAGCTGGGTCAATAAATATGGAAAATTATAAAAAAGCAATAGGTAATTTCGGAGAAGAGGAAGCTGTAAAATATCTTCGTAAAAAGGGTTATAAAATTTTAGAATGTAATTTTAATGTGCGTGGTGGTGAAATAGATATAATCGCACAGAAAAGTGGATATATCGTTTTTGTTGAGGTTAAAACTCGTAAGGATAGCACTCTTGGCACTGGTGCAGAGGCTGTTACATATACCAAAAGGCAGAGGATAATTAAAGCTGCACAGTATTATTTACTTAAAATTGGCGAATGTGATGTTCGCTTTGATGTTATTGAGGTAATAGGAAATATTGAAAATGGTAAGTTTAAACTGCAAAAAATAAATCATATTGAAAATGCTTTTTAAGGGGAGATGTAGATGTTTAGTGATGCTCATTGTGATACAATTTCAAGAATACTGGATAAAAACCAAAATTTATGGAACAATGACGGTCATTTAGATTTAAAGCGCCTAAAAGAGCAAGGGTGTGCTATGCAATTTTTCGCAGCGTGGATAGAGCCACAATACGAAAAATATGGTGCGCTTGCACGTTGCCTTGATATAATTGATAAATTTTATATTGAACTTGAAATTAATAAAGAGAATTTACATTTGATTAAAAATTCATCAGATATAGATTTTGCGATGAAAAACAACAAGGTTGGTGCGCTGTTATCAATAGAGGGTGGAGGTGCGCTTGAGGGCAAGCTATCAACCCTTAGAATGTTATATAAATTAGGCGTTCGTGCAATGACGCTTACTTGGAACGGTAGAAATGAAATAGCAGACGGTATAGGCGAGGGCGAAAGGGCAGGCGGATTATCTAAATTTGGACTTGATGTTGTAAAGGAAATGAATAGCCTCCGTATGATAGTTGATGTTTCGCATTTATCAGAGCGTGGCTTTTGGGACGTTGCTGAAGCTTCGAACGAGGCATTTATAGCTTCACATTCTAATGCAAAATCACTTTGCAACCACTCACGAAATTTAACAAATGAGCAAATAACCGAAATAGTAAAACAGAATGGATTTATTGGAATTAACCTATATTCAATGTTTTTAAACAAAAATGATGCAAAAATTAGTGATATAATGCGCCATATTGAATATTTTATGTCATTAGGTGCAGAGGATGTATTGGGGTTTGGAGCAGATTTTGACGGAGTAGATACCCTGCCCGAAAACATTTGCGGAATAGGGAATATGCAAAATATCATAAACGAACTAATCAAAATTGGTTATAGCGATGATGTAATAAACAAGGTTTTATACCACAATTTACATAGAGCAACAAAACAAATTATGAAAATTTGAAAAAAATTATTGCATTTTTATGTATTTTCGTTTATTATATTAGTATAACTAATATTTTTGGAGGAATAAATTAAATGAAACTTTCTGTTAAATCTCAAACAATTAGTCCGTCACCTACTCTTGCGATAGATGCAAAGTATAAAGAAATGCTTGCAAATGGTATTGATGTTGTAGGTTTTGGTGCAGGCGAGCCTGATTGCGACACCCCTGACCACATAAAAAATGCTGCTATTGAAGCAATAAAAAGTGGCTTCACAAAATACACCCCAGCAGTTGGAACATTAGACCTTAGAAGGGCTATTTGCAAAAAATTCCTTGATGATAACGGTCTTACCTACGGTGTTGGAGATATTGTTGTTTCAAATGGTGCTAAGCATTCACTAATTAACGTATTTTCAGCTATATTAAACCCTGGTGATGAGGTTATAATTCCTGCACCTTTTTGGGTTAGCTATCCTGAAATGGTAAAGATTGCAGATGGTGTTCCTGTTATTTTAGGCACAACCGAGGAAAATGGTTTTAAATTTACAGCAGAGCAATTTTTAAAAGCAATTACACCAAAAACAAAGGCAATTGTTATGAACAGCCCAAGCAACCCAACAGGTATGATTTACACAAAGGCAGAACTTGAGGCTATTGCAAAGGTTGCTATTGAAAATAATATATTTGTAGTTTCCGATGAAATATATGAAAAATTAGTTTATGATGGAAATGAACATATAAGCATTGCAACATTTGGTGAGGACATTAAAAAGCTTACTATTATAGTAAATGGTGTATCTAAAAGCCACGCAATGACCGGTTGGCGTATTGGCTACACAGCGAGCACCCCAGATATAGCAAAAATAATGGGCAATGTACAAAGCCATGCAGCTTCAAACCCGTGCTCGATTTCACAGGTTGCGGCAACTGCGGCGCTTAATGGCCCACAGGATTCAATCGAGGAAATGAAAAAAGAATTTGTTGCTCGTCGTAATTATATGGTAGAAAGAATTAACTCAATTGAAGGCGTTTCCTGCCTTAAACCAGAGGGCGCTTTTTATGTTATGATGAATATTACAAAATTATTTGGCAGGGAAATTAACGGCAAGGTTATAAATACGTCAGACGATTTTTGCGGGGCACTACTTGAAAATAATAAGGTGGCACTTGTTCCAGGCTCTGGCTTTGGTGCAGAGGGCTATGTTCGTTGGTCGTATGCAACAAGTATGAAAAATATTGAAGACGGATTAGATAGATTGGAAGAATTTTTAGCATAGGAGAGTATAAATGAATAATGTTTACGAAAGCCCACTTAATTCCAGGTATGCAAGCAAGGAAATGAAAGAAATTTTTTCACCTGACACAAAGTTTCGCACAT
>CAYVWT010000074.1:0-6940 GCA_964455565.1 uncultured Clostridiaceae bacterium
CTGCTGGGAAATTACTTTTACAAATACTGTAATAAACAAATGCGTTAGGCAATTTCCCCACGCAGGCAATTATCACCCCGTTTAGGGGTTTAATTGCGAGCAAGTTGCTCTGCAACTTTTCTATAATATTCCACCAATTCAGTATATTCAGCAAGTGCTACTAAACCTGTATCTGACAGGCAGTAGCACTTGCTTTCTGTTTTTTCAAACCATTCATAGTAATTTTTAGATAAAATATTTCCTGCTTTTTCACTTGCGCCAAGCTCCTTTAAAGCCTTTGGCGTTAATTCTCCATTCTTTTCAAGAAGAACAGCAATATGTATTGCCTGCTCACGGTATGCAGACATAAGCTTTGTGCGTGTAACACCACCCTTGTTGTGGTTTCCTGTTCGTGCATTATGCTCTTTTATTATAGCAATACGCTTTTTGCTTTTTGCCATTTGTGGAACGAATTCGGAGGGGTGAACGGCAACCTCAACAATAGCACCTGCTTTTGTGAAAGCAACAACAATAAGCCCAAGCTCCAAACGGCGCACAAGCTCAATAGTTTCCTTCCAACGCCTTGATTTATAGCCTTTTTTAGGTCGTGGTATCGCAACATATACACCATCAGCAGACTTTTGCCTTTTGATGGCTTGAAAAATAAGGTCAATGGTAAAGCCATTTTTTAATTCAATTATAATAAGTTCATCATCTTTTATAGCTGTTATATCACAGCTTTTAACCTCACCCTTTACGCTATACCCATTTTGTGTAAGATATTCGTAAATAGGGGTATAAAGGTCGCTCTCCAAAAATTTATCCATATATCCTCCGATTTTTAACTCTATTATACTAATTCTACAACTATATTTTGAAAAATTCAACATAAATTTTTCAAAAATCATTCTGTTTTTTAACTTGTGTAAATATTATAATTATAGTATAATATAAGAGTTGAAATTCGTGTAATAGTATGCTAAAAGGAGCGCAGTCTAATATGAAAAAAATTATTATTATTTCAGTTGCAGTTTTAATAGCACTATCAATTATTGTATATGAAGGTATTGACTATTTTGGTCAAAAAGCGCTTAATGCTTTGGTTGATTCGGCAAATTCTTTAAGTGTAGACTCGGAAACTATAAAAAAAGTAGAAGAAATACAAATACCAGTTGAACCTCCAAAAGAAAGCCCTGAACCTCAAAAAACAGAAGAAGCACCAAACAATAATACTGCACAACAACCACAAGAAGCAGTAAAAGAAACCCCTAAACCAGTTAAAAAAGTAGTATCGATTGAAGATAAAGCGCAAGCCATTAACCTTGTGAAATCAAAGTTTTCAGCAGGGGAGATTGCCGAAATACAAGGCAAAGTGGCAAGGGGTCTAACCTCACAGGAAATAATTGATCTTAAAAAAATGGTTAAGTCAAGGTTATCGGCACAAGAAATTGCGAAAATTAGAGAGTGGTATTCGAAATATAAGTAGTAATAAAGGAGTTTAAAATGGGTAAGGCAATTAGAAACGCATTATTATACGCAGCTATAATAATATTAGTGATAATGGCAGGAACTGCAACAACAGAACCACAAAAAACCGATCCGCAGGTGACAATTTGTGATGTTTTAGATAATAAAAAAGCCATTATGACGTTCACTTCTGATGATGGTTTATATGATTCTGTGGTTAAATATAACGAGATATTTAAGAAATACAACATAAAAGGAACAATAGCAGTAAATACAAGCACAGTGACAGGCGAAAATAATATTAGAATAACTTCAACTTGGCAGCAGTGGAGGGATTTGTTAAAAGATAACAGGCTTGACATTGCAAACCACACACATTCGCATACAAGAATACCAGACGCAGATAACGCAAAGCTTGAATATGAAATAAATGATGCACAAAGAGAGTTGAAAAACGAATTGCCAGGTCAACAGATAATTTCTATGTGTAACCCATTTGTGTCAAAGAGTGATAGAACCGATGAGGTAATAAAACAAAACCACTACTCTGCACGAAATGGCGAGAAAGGATTTAACTCGTTATCGCCAACCGCAAATGAGTGGTATAGGCTTAATTATCAATATGTTGTATCGAATACAAAAGAGCAAGATATGAACAGATGGGTTGATAGTGCTATAAAAAACAGCAAATGGCTAATCGAGGTATGGCACGGAATAGATGGAGATGATTGGGAGCCATCTACCTATGAAATTTGTGACGGACATCTAAAATATGTAGCAGGTAAAAAGGAATTGTGGATAGCCACACTCAGCGATGTAACAAAATACATACAAGAGCGCCAAGATGCGAGTATAGAAATTCAAAAAAATAATAATAACCTTACTTTAAAGGTTTCACACACATTAAACCCAGAAATATTTAATCATCCGCTTACAGTTAAAATAGCTATCGATAAAAATGTAAAATCAGCAGTAGCAATACAAAATGGGAATTTGATAGATTGCAGAATAGAAGATGATGGGCTGTTTTTAAATGTTGTACCAAGTAATGACAAAATTTTAATTAGGCTTTTGCAATAATGGAGGGATATACAAATGACAAGTGAATTAAAGCTACGCAGAAATAAACTGTGCGAAAAAATGAAGGAACAAAATATTGATGCCTGCCTTGTTAGTGCGAAAATAAACCTGTTTTACTTAACAGGCAAAATATATGACGGATACTTCTATATAGCACAAAGTGGAGAGGCGCGCCTTTTTTTTAAACGAATGATGGATTTCCAAAATGAAAAGGTTTTTGCAATTCGTAAGCCAGAACAAATTATGGAGCTTATATTACAAGAGGGACTTGAATTGCCTAAGCGTATAATGATTGAGGACGATTATTTATCAGCAGGAGAATGGCTTAGGTTAAGCAAGGTTTTCCCAGATGCTGAGCCTGTTAGCAGTATTGTTAGAGGGGTTAGAACGGTTAAAACTGATTATGAAATTAGCCAGATAACCGAAAGCGCAACAAAGCATAGCCTGCTTTATAGTAAAATAAAAGAAATATACAAGCCAAATATGACTGATTTAGAGCTTTCTGCTGAAATTGAAAAGCAAGCACGACTTTTAGGACACTTAGGGATATTTAGGGTTTTCGGTTCAAGTATGGAAATTTTTATGGGCTCGATTTTGGCAGGTGATAATTCGCAAAACCTTTCACCATATGATTTTGCATTAGGTGGAGCTGGAATGCACCCATCAATTCCAGTTGGTTTAAACGGGACAAGGCTTAAAGATGGTATGACTGTAATGATAGATATGAGTGGCAATTTTACAGGCTATATTACAGATATGACAAGGGTATTTTCGATTGGTGAAATATCGCAAAAGGCGTATGATTTGCATAAAATAAGCATCGAAATTCTAAATGAATTATCCCACTTAGGCAGGGAGGGTGTTTCTTGTGGTGAATTATATGAAAAGGCAATATCAATGGTTGAAAGCTATGATGCTTGGGAATACTATATGGGTAATGTTCAGCAAACAAAGTTTGTGGGGCATGGAGTTGGTCTCGAAATAAACGAAGCACCAGTGCTTTCAAAGGGAAATAAAATGCTACTCCAAAAGGGTATGGTAATTGCCATAGAACCCAAATTTGTGCTGCCTGGAACAGGTGCAATTGGAAATGAAAACACATATCTTGTTTGTGAAAATGGGCTTAAAAACCTTACAATATTTGATGAAAATATAGTGAAATTATAATATTCTAAAATAAAATAATATAAATTGTTGACAAATAAAAAAATATAAGTTATTATTGTCGTAATATGTGTTTTTTTTAACAAGCATAATTTTTTGGGATAATAGGAGGCAGGCATAATGTTAACAAATAACTTAAAAGGAAAAGTAGTAGTAATTGGTGCAGGAAACGTAGGGTCAACTATCGCCTATACAACAGTTTTAAACAATGTTGCATCAGAGGTAGTTTTAATCGATGTTAATAGGGAAAAGGCAAAGGGCGAAGCTTTGGATATGAACCACGGTATTGCTTATGTAAAACAAATTATGATTCATGATGGTGATTACTCAGATTGCAAAGATGCAGACGTAATTATTATTACAGCTGGACTTGGCAGAAAGCCAGGACAAACAAGATTAGATTTAGCAAAAATCAACGTGAACATTGCAAAGGATATTGCTAAGAATATAATGAAGTATGCAACAAACCCAATATTGCTTGTAGTATCTAACCCAGTTGATATAATCACTTATGTGCTTACAAAAGAAACTGGTTTACCACCTGAAAGAGTTATCGGAACAGGAACAACTCTTGATACATCAAGGTTTAAATACCTTATCAGCAAGCACTGTAATATTGACGTTAGAAATGTACACGCTTCAATTATCGGCGAGCATGGCGATAGTGAAGTACCAGTATGGAGCAGGGCAAACATTGCAGGAAAACCATTTGATGATTTCTTAGATAATACAACTCCGGAAAGTGCACAAGCACAAAGAAATAAAATATTTGAAGAAACAAAAACTGCTGGTGCAGAAATTATTTCTCTTAAAGGCGCAACATTCTATGCTATTGCAATGGGTACTGTTAGAATTTTAAGCGCAATTATTGGTAATGAACAGTCAGTGCTTACTGTGTCAACTGTTTTAAACGGCGAATATGGCATAAAAGATATTGCTCTTAGCCTACCATGCGTTGTTAATTCATCTGGTATTAGCAGAAAGATAGATATAAAAATAACTGAAGAAGAAGAAACCCTTTTATTAGCTTCTGCAGAGCAGTTAAAAAGCGTATTAAAAGAGGCCTATGAGCAATAAAAATTGGTTTTGAAAAATATTTTTTAATTTTTGCAAAATTTCTCTTTACAAATTGCAAAATGTGTAGTATAATAACATTATAAAAAATTAAACACGGTATACAATTATTGGCGTATAAGTCATTTGTTGTATTGGCATTGAGGCCATTTGATTTGTTCGGCGCCGAACATATCAGGTGGCTTTTTGTGTTTAAAATATTTTTTTAACACTCGCATTTAGGAGTGAAAATTTTTAAAGGATAGGGGTATGAAAAATGAAAAAGAAAAATTTGTTTATTGCAATTATAACTATGGTAGTTTCGCTCTTGGGCGCTGTAACAGCATTTGCGGCTGATGCTCCAAAACTTGATACTGGTGATACAACATTTATTATTATGTCAACAGCGTTTGTATTTCTTATGACACCTGGACTTGCTTTTTTCTATGGTGGTATGGTTAGACAAAAGAACGTTTTAAATACTATGATGACATCCTTCGTTGCCATCGCACTTATTTCAATTCAATGGGTTTTATTGGGTTATTCGATAGCTTTTGGTCCAGATCAATTTGGTTTATTTGGTTCATTTGATTGGATTGGCTTAAATAATGTTACAACTGCAGTAAATGCAGATTATGCAGCTACTATTCCACATCAATTGTTTATGATGTATCAAATGATGTTTGCAATCATCACTGTAGCACTTATTTCTGGTGCATTTGCAGAGAGAATGAAGTTTGGTGCGATAGTTGCTTTCACGCTATTATGGAGCACACTTGTTTATGATCCACTTGCTCACTGGGTATGGGGTGTAGGTGGTTGGCTTAGAACAATGGGTGCACTTGACTTTGCAGGCGGTAATGTTGTACACATTAGCTCAGGTGTTGCGGGCCTTGTTGTGGCACTTGTTATTGGTAAAAGAAAAGGTTATGGGCACGCTTCAATGCTTCCACATAACATTCCGTTTGTGCTTTTAGGCGCAGCTCTACTTTGGTTTGGTTGGTTCGGTTTTAATGCAGGTAGCGCATTAGGCTCAAGCGAATTAGCAATAAATGCTTTCGTTACAACTAACACAGCAGCAGCAGCAGCAACTCTTTCGTGGATATTGCTTGAATGGCTAAGGCATGGTAAACCAACAATAATTGGTGCAGCAACAGGCGCAGTAGTTGGGTTGGTTGCAATCACACCAGGTGCAGGCTTTGTAACACCACTTGCTTCTATAATAATTGGCTTGGCAGTTAGCCCAATATGCTACTTTGCTATTAGTTACTTAAAACCAAAACTTGGTTATGATGATGCATTAGATGCCTTCGGATGTCACGGTATTGGAGGTATTTGGGGCGGTATAGCAACAGGTCTATTTGCAACAAAGGCTGTAAATTCAGCTGGTAGTGACGGCTTGTTTTATGGCAACCCAAACCAATTGGTAATTCAGTTAATCAGTATTGTTGTTACAATCGCATTTTCGGCAATTGTATCATTTATAATCCTAAAAGTTATTAGTATTTTCACTAAGCTTCGTGTATCAGACGAAGACGAAAATGTTGGTCTTGACTATGCATCGCATGGTGAAAATGCGTATAGAGAGCTTGATAACCAACAAGGAATGTCAGTATAAAGAATTATAATGCTAAAATAAGGAGAGTGTTATTATGAAAAAAATCGAAGCAATTATTAGGCCTTCAAAGCTTGAGGACGTAAAAGATGCGCTTGATAAATTCGGAATTCACGGAATGACTGTTACACCAGTTACAGGATGTGGCTTGCAAAAAGGTCACAAAGAAGTTTATCGTGGCGTAACGTATGAACTGAACCTATTGCATAAAATAAAGCTTGAATTAGTAGTGAAAGATGTAGATTGCGAAAAAGCTATTGATGTTTTAATTTCAGCTGCTAAAACAGGTCAAGTAGGCGACGGCAAAATCTTCATCTCTAACGTAGAAGATGCAATTAGAATTCGCACAGGCGAAAGTGGAGAAACCGCAGTATAGGTTAATACTAATTTCGATGTTTTAAATTAAAATTAGTATTAAAAATATTTTTAAAGCGTGCCGATAATTTTCGGCACGTTTTTTTGTAGACATTAAAATTTATTAGATGTATAATATATTATAAAAAATAGATGAATGGATGGATGAATGAATGGACAAAAAAATGACTAAGGCAGAAATTGTTAAAAAGATTATTGGCGACGGAT
>CAYVWT010000075.1:0-6929 GCA_964455565.1 uncultured Clostridiaceae bacterium
TGCGACGAATGTAGCATTAACTCTATTTGCAAAAAGATTATTACTTGATTTTTTTTTTTTTTTTTTTATAATATACCAAGTGTGATTTTATATATAAAGGCGGTATTAACAATGATTAGCACAAGTGGTATTACTCTGCGCTATGGTAAGCGTGCATTATTCGAGGATGTAAACATCAAATTTACACCAGGCAATTGCTATGGTCTTATTGGTGCAAATGGCTCTGGTAAATCGACATTTTTAAAAATACTTTCTGGCGAAATTGAGGCGAACAAGGGTGATGTAATAATTCCTGCTAACGAGCGCCTTGCTGTCCTAAAACAAAACCATTTTGAATACGACGATTGTCAAGTATTGCAAACTGTTGTTATGGGGCATGCTCGTCTATATGAGATAATTGAGCAGAAAGAAGTAATTTATGCAAAAGAGAATTTTTCAGATGAAGACGGAATGAAAATTGCCGAATTAGAGGGCGAATTTGCAGAGCTTAACGGTTGGGAAGCCGAGGCAGAGGCTGCAACAATGCTTAATGGTCTTGGGATTCCCGAGGATTTTCATTATAAATATATGAGAGAGCTTGACGGTGGTGACAAGGTTAAGGTTCTTCTTGCCCAAGCCATTTTTGGAAGCCCAGACATTCTACTACTCGACGAGCCGACTAACCATTTAGACCTTGCGTCTATTAACTGGCTTGAAAACTTTTTGAGTGATTTTGAAAACACAGTTATTGTTGTATCACATGATAGGCATTTTTTAAACCAAGTGTGTACACACATTGCAGACATTGACTATGGCAAAATTCAGCTATATATGGGTAACTATGATTTTTGGTATGAATCAAGCCAGCTTGCATTAAAGCAAGCAACCGAGCAAAACAAAAAGAGTGAGGCTAAAATAAAAGAGCTTCAAGAATTTATTCAGCGTTTTAGTGCAAATGCTTCAAAATCTAAACAGGCAACATCACGAAAAAAATTGCTTGATAAAATTGTAATCGAGGATATTCGTCCGTCGTCAAGAAAATACCCATTTGTAAACTTTAAGCAAGAGCGTGAAGTTGGAAACGATTTGCTTGCAGTTAACGAAATTAGTATGAATATTGACGGTGAGCAGGTTCTAAATAAGGTTAGCTTTATGGCAAACAAGGGTGACAAAATTGCTTTTGTTGGAACAAACAGCCTTGCAAAAAGCACATTATTTAAAATTTTAATGGGCGAGCTTACACCAGATAGTGGCGATTATAAATGGGGCGTTACAACCTCGCAAGCCTATTTTCCAAAGGATAACACTGAATATTTTGACGGCGTTTCGCTTAACCTTGTCGATTGGCTACGCCAATATTCAGTAGAAAAAGACGAAACATTTATAAGAGGCTTCTTAGGTAGAATGTTGTTTGCTGGCGAGGAATCACAAAAGCAGGCAAAGGTATTATCCGGTGGCGAAAAGGTTCGTTGTATGCTTTCAAAAATGATGCTTAGTGGCGCAAACGTACTTATACTTGATGAACCAACTAACCATCTTGATTTGGAATCTATAACCTCATTAAATAATGGACTTATGGACTATAAAGGCACAGCCCTATTTGCATCACATGACCATCAGTTTGTTCAAACAATAGCTAATAGAATTATAGAACTTACTCCAAAAGGTATAATTGATAGACAAACAACCTTTGATGAATATTTTGAAAATGAAGATATTGCAAAATTAAGAGAAGAAATGAATGGTTAAATGAAAGAGCAAGGTTTAATGAAAATTAAACCTTGCTCTTTAATTATACCTAACAAATCCTTGGTAAACCCTCGCCATAAAGCATATCCAAACGTCTTACTCCACCATAGTTTGTGGTAATAGTTACAGATGGTTTATCGGCTTTCTTTATTTCACCAATAATTGTTGCATTCCTACCATATTTTGAATTTCTAAGAATTTTTACTGTTTCCTCTGCCTCGCTCATTGGCACAATAAAAATGCACTTGCCCTCATTGCCCATATATAGTGGGTCTAAGCCTAAAATATCGCAAAAGCCTTTTACTTGGCTGTCTACTGGAATTAAATTTTCGTGAATATTTACGCATACCTTTGATGAATCTGCAATTTCATTAAGTACGGTTGCAATGCCACCTCGTGTAATGTCACGCATTGTATGAACGGTAATATTGCTTTTCAACACATTTTGCACCATTTCATTCAGCGGAGCACAATCACTCCTTATGCTGTTTTCAATTTCCATTCGGCTTGATAATATGCACGCATGGTGGTCGCCTAAAAATCCGCTACAAATGATGACATCGCCATTGCAAGCATTCATTGAGCTTATGGATAAGCTTGTTTCAACAACGCCAATTCCACTTGTATTTATGTATATTCCACCGTGTCCCTCTATAACCTTTGTATCCCCTGCAACAATTTTAATTCCTGCTTCGTTTGCCGAAATGCTCATAGAATTAACGATTTTTTTAAGGTCATCAATTAGCAAGCCTTCCTCTAATATAAAGCCAACTGTTAAATATTTCGGCGTTGCGCCTTGCATTAAAAGGTCGTTCACGGTTCCACATATTGCAAGCTTGCCAATATCTCCACCCTTGAAAAATATTGGCTTAACAACGTATGAATCAGTAGTGTACGCTATTGTATTGCCACTAAGCGTTAATACTGCCGAATCCTCCATTTTATCTAATATTTCATTTGAAAATTTATCTTGAAATACGTATTCGATTAACTCCTTTGTGGCGTGACCACCACTACCATGAGATAAATTTATTTTATTTTCGTTGTTCATCTTCTCACCCCATTTTGATAGAAAACACTACATGTTCCCTCTGACGAAACCATACAAGCACCCTTTGGGCGTAGTGGTGTGCATACTGTGCCGAATAGCGGGCAATTATCTGGCGTAACCCTGCCGATAATTACCGAGCCACACATACAACCATTTTCGATTACTTCCACTGCTTCTGGAATTCGTGAGCCTGCGTCAAATTCTGCATATTCAGGCTTTAAGAAATAGCCAGAGCCATCAATACTACCTACCCCACGCCACGAGGTTTTTTCCAGTTGAAAATATTTATCTATAAGGTTATGCGCAACCACGTTCCCCTTATCACCCACAACACTTTTATAAAGGTTATGCACATAAAAAGTTTTTTTCTTGTGTTGCTGAATAAGGTCATAAATAGCAAGCAAAACATATTCTGCCTCAAACCCTGCAATCGCCATAGGAATTTTATATTTTTCGCAAACTGGCTTGTAAACGTCGCTACCCAAAATGATGCTAACGTGCCCAGGGCCAATAAAACCATCTATACTATGGTCAGTTTCACAAAGCCAATTAAGTGCAGGAATTATCGCTTTTAGTGATATAAGGAATTTCACATTTTTAACATTGCTTTTAACAATTTTGTCTAACAAAAGCGTATAAACAGCAATTGTCGTTTCAAAGCCAACAGCGGCAACGTAGAAATTAAGTTCTGGGTGCAATTTTGCATTTTCAAAAACCTCAGTAGGTGAATACATAATTTCTACTCGCCCACCAGTTGCTTTAACCTCTGCAAGTGAGGTATCTTTTCCAGGCACACGAATCATATCACCAAAGGTGTACACAACAGTATTTTCCTGCTTTGCGATTTCACAAATACGGTCAATATACCCACTACCTGTAACGCAAACAGGGCAACCAGGCCCAGAAATTAGGTTGATTTTATCTGACAAAAGGCTTGGTATACCATTTTTATGAATACTATTTGTATGCGTGCCACACACTTCCATTATTCTAATAACTTCGCCATCATAATTTTTAAGCTCGTCCAAAACAATTTGCATATTAAGCATCAAGAAGTGCCTCCAATTCAGCAAATAAGTCCATTAACTCCTGCGCCTTATCCTCTGATAACACCTCTAAAGCTAAGCCTGCGTGGACTACCACATAATCTCCAACCTTAGCCCTCACCAAACCAAGCTCAATTGGAATAATATTCCCACTAAAACTAACCTGCCCAATAGTTCCATTTATCTCAACCACTTTTCCTGGAATTGCAACACACATTATTTTCCACTCCATTCATTATAAAATTGTGCCAAATATGCTTGACCTAAGGAAATTCCACCATCATTAGTTGGCACTTGTTCGTTTATATATGTTAAAAAGTTTTCTTGTTTAAGGCGTTTTAGTAGATTACTCAAAATTATTTTATTTTGAAAAACTCCACCACTAAGCGCCACAGTATTAATATTATATTTTACACGGAGCTGTTTACATATTGTTAAAGTAAATTCAATTACAGTTAAATGAAAACGATATGCAATATAGCCCTTGTCACAGCCTGCTTTTATATCTTCTAAAATTCCAACCAGACAATTTTTAATGTCAATTTCATTTTGCGAATTAATTTCATAAGTGTACGGCTCACAAATTTGTTGCTTAGCTTCATTTTCTAACTGAATTGCACAATCGCCCTCAAAAGAAGCAACTTTGCAAATGCCTAAAATTGCACTAACTGCATCAAAAAGCCTGCCCATACTTGAAGTTTGCATTACATAAATATTATTTAAAATGGCAGATTTAATAACTTTAAATCTGTCATCATTTATCTCGCTTTCAAGCCCATAGGAATATAAAAGGCAGGTTGCAGTTTTGAGTGCATCGTTAACCGAACCGTCACCACCCTGCAAGGTAAAAGGCTTTAAGAGGGCTACCCTTTCAAATCCATTTGGCGAGGCAATTAGAAATTCCCCTCCCCAAATTGTTCCATCTGTTCCATAACCAGTACCGTCGAATGCAACTCCTATAACAGTTTCATTTAATTTATGTTCGGCCATAACCGATGCAATATGCGCATAATGGTGCTGAACCTGTATTAAGGGAAGCCCAAGGCTTTTGGCATAAATAGTGGAGCGATATTCTGGGTGCAAATCACAACAGACAATTTCAGGTGATATTTTTATTAAACTTTTCATTTCGTCTATTGTTTTAACATAAAAATCATAAGTATTTTCATCATCCAAATCCCCAATATAGGTGCTTGGATAGACAAATTGTTCTTTTGTAATGCAAAATGTGTTTTTTTGCTGTCCACCACAGGCTAAAATAGCAAGTTGACTATGTTTTTTCACGACAATAGGCAGAGGAACATATCCCCTTGCACGCCTTATAATTTGTACATTTTTTTCAATGCAAGAAACAACTGAATCGTCTATGCGCCTAATAATTTTTCTGTTGTTTGAAAGCACGCCATCTATAAGTGGTTCTTGATGGAAAAAATCAAGCATCACATTATCTTCATAAATTAGTGGTAAATCCGAAGTATTTGCACTCGTCATTACAAGTGCACCAGTTTCTTTTAGTATTAAATGATGCAGGGGTGTATAAGGTAAAAATACCCCCAAAGAGCTTGCACTTCCAGTAACAAAGCGTGAAATATTATTTTTAGGCTTCATTTTAACAGGAACAATAGGCTTTTTGTGGGTTAGAAGTTGAATTTGCTCTGATTTTGATATTTCGCATATTTGCTTAATATCAGAAATATTTGCAAACATTACTGCAAATGGCTTTTTATCTCTCTTTTTTAGTTTTCTAAGGTTTTCAACTGATTCATCACTAAACGGACTGCAAGCAAGATGATACCCACCAATTCCTTTTATTGCAACAATTCCACCATTTTTTAATTTTTCTATTGCACTTGATAACGTTCCTGTTGTTGGAACACGTGAATGATAAGACAAAACAGGCCCACAATTATTACACGCAATAGTTTGTGCGTGTTGCCTGCGATTATTAGGCGCAGTATATTCTTCCTCACAAAATGAACACATTTGAAAATCTTTCATAGATATTGTTGCACGGTCATAAGGTAACCCTTCAATTATTGAATACCGAGGTCCACACAATGTGCAACTAATAAAAGGGTGCAAAAATCTTGGGTTTTCACTATCAAATAATTCTTTTTCACAATCGTGGCAAATAGAAAGGTCTTGTGGTGGGAAAACAAACCCAGCTTTTAAATTATCACTCTCATCAATATAAAAGCTATTATAATCACTGTCAACCTCTGAATAAAAGCTCTCTAAAGAAACTATATTTGAAATGCTTGGTGTGTTTTTTGGCAATTCGCCTAAAAAAATTTCAAGCTGAGGCATACTACCAACAACCTCAACCTGAACACACCCATTATTGTTTAAAACACGGCCATATAGACCGTGCTTATCTGCTAATCGCTTCACATATGGCCTAAACCCAACTCCTTGGACTATGCCCCATATTGAAATATTTAGTTTTTTGTGTTCTTCTTTATGTTTAGCCATTCTACAACCTCGTCAAATCCATCGCCCGTTTTTCCTGAAACTTCAAACACCACTGCATTTGGATTAAGGGCTTTAACACCGTTTATATAAAAATCGTAATCAAAATCAATATATGGCTTTAAATCAGCTTTGTTAAGCAAAATTAAATCTGCCTTTTCGAAAGCAAGTGGGTATTTATATGGTTTATCGCTACCCTCTGCAACAGAAGAAATAAGCATTTTAATATGCTCACCAATTATGAATTCCGCAGGGCAAACCAAATTACCTATATTTTCAATAAACAAAATTCCATTTTGCTTAAAGTCGAAGCCCTTTATTGCATTTTGAATAACCAAGGAATCTAAATGGCACGCACCACCAGTATTTATTTGTATAGCCTCAACACCAAGCTTTTTCATTAGGATAGTGTCAATATCAGATTCAATATCGCCCTCTAAGACATACGCAGTTGAACCATTTAATCGTTTAATAATTTGCACCAAGCTTGAAGTTTTCCCAGCGCCTGGTGAACCCATTACATTTACGCAATAAACACCCTTGCTATTTAATTCTTCGTTTACTTCATTTGCAACAATATTATTTTCTTCATATATATCTTTAATAATTTCTACTTTTTCTTTGCTCATAGTATA
>CAYVWT010000076.1:0-6819 GCA_964455565.1 uncultured Clostridiaceae bacterium
ACATAAGTTAAAATTTCAAGCCCTGTGTTTTCTAAATCATTAAGACCAAAATCTGCTATTTCAATGCGTGCTTTTTCCTCTTCTGTTATTACTATATTTGACTTAGCAAAATATTCTAAAGTTTTTTCTATTACTTGTTCTCTATTCATCAATTATTACCTCCAAAGTTTGAATTTTATGTGGTGCTATTGTTAATTCTACTGAACTATCGCTTACTAACATTTCTACTTCTCTAACCTCATTTAGATTAGTTTGATATGCTTTATTAGCTTTTTTCATGTAGAATTTACCTGTTATTGTTTCGTTAGTTGGATTATATATTCTAACAATTGTGCTACCTGAATCCTCTGCCTTTTTGATTGTTGAAAGCACAAGGTTTTCACCCTCTAATTTATAATAGCTGTTTTCAAGTGGAAGTGGTAGTTTCCCCTCGTGACAGCAAGTTTGAATTGGATAAATTGGTGTTGCAAACTTTTCATATTGGGCATACGCACCATTTTCCCATGTTTTGCTATGTGGATAAATTGCATAATTAAATTCAAGTTCACCCAAGCTTTGACCACCATTTTGATGTTCAAAAACTCCGGCACTTCTAAACTCACTACAAATTATGTTTCTAACTCCTCTAAATAATGATACTTTTACAATATCCTTATCAACTGCATATTCACTAAAACAGTTAGATAGTATTGAAAGCCCACTATTTCCGTCACTAACACTTGCAAAAGCACCCATTGGCATTGTTTCCATTTCTGGATATTCATTTGTTGTTTTTCTTTCATCTACTGTAAAATGCCCTGCACTGCTTGTAGTATCGGTGATAATTCCACTATCAAACAGAACCTTCATTCTATGATCACTTGCTGTGTTGTTTACTATTGCCTTAACTTTAACTATTTTTGCACCTTTTTCAAGTGTATAGTATGTAGTTATGTTAATATTCGTCATTTCATCACTGCGTTTACTATCTCCAACATAGCCTTTATCTGGCTTGTGTGCGTATTTAGGAACACAAAGTGTTACCTTAGTAGCGATTGTTGCCGAAAGCATTCCATCATCTTCAACCCAAATTTCAGCATTTGCACCCTTTGACGTATAAGTCTTATTATGATATGGTGGATAGTATACCCAGTAATCACCACAGTCGCCTGTTTCTTCATAATAATTAAGATTTATATATTCTTTGTTTTGTTCTTTATTAAAGATATTTATGCTACCGTTAGAATTTACAGTTACGCATAGGTTTTCATTTTCCAACGTGGTTGTATTTTTAGCAATGCTTTCACCATTATGTTTACGCATTGCTGCCCAAAATACAGCAGGGCGGTTAAAATTAGATTTTGGCTGTATTTTATAAGTCTTATACCCACCAGCAGGCACAATTCCTGTTTGGAAATATACCTCCTGTCTGTCTGCATAAAATGGCCACGGACGGCTGTCAAGCTCATGCACAGGAACATTTACCTCCTTGCGTGATACAAACTGGGTTGGATAAATATTACCATTTTCATCAGCTATATCAAACTCCCAAATATTTTGGTTTTGAGGTAAATCCACAAATATTTTAACAATTTCACTTCTATCAGTTGCAAGCGTGTTGAACACAGTAATTAAAACATCCTCTTCGCCAAAGGCTGATGTATCAATATTTCTTACAATAAAACCGCAAGCATCGTCCTTAATTACATTTGAAATTTCAAGTGCTTGGCTTAGATTATACATAGTATCATCAACTGTTTTATCCTGCGTTACACCATTTATGCTATCGTGTGCGTGTGCTTTTAGCATAAACTCCTCTGCAATATCAAGCATTTCGTTATGTACGGTATAGCCTTCTACGTTTGCCATAACAGACATTGGCTCTGCAAATTTATACATAGCATTTTGCACCTTTTTGTTAAGCTGTTTAATTTTCGGGCGTGTTGAAAGTGCGTTTGATGAACAGCTACTCGCAGGGCCATCTCTCATTTCGCCTTTAACTGTTGGTAATTTGGTATAATCTAAATTAGCCTTTAAAATATCTGCATATTCCTCTATACTTGCGTTAATAAGCTCCTTATCCTTTAAAACCTCATTTGCCTGCTTAATTAAGCTTGTTAAAAGTGGCTGTGGTGTTGAAAAATCACTACCATTCATCAGCAGTCGTACATCAGGGTAAAGTGTTTCATCTGTGCCTGCAAATGCTCTTTCAATTGTGCTTTCCAAATGCTGTGGGTGAATATATGTTCTGCCCTTTACCTTGAAATGGTCATTGTGATAGTTTTCACTATCTGCACCATGGTATGTAATTCCACGCTTGCCCCAGCTATGACCGTATTCAGGCGTCGTGTACATTGCATTATACATAATTGGAATGTACGCATTCATAAAAAAGTTTGCCCTTGCATGTTCACCGAGGCGAGTTGTTAAAACCTGTGTGCCATCTGGTGCTTCCCATAAAAATTCGCTATATGGCGAACGCTCCTTTGATATATTTTTAGCGGCTATGATGAAATCAAAGCCAAATTTATCATATATCTGTGGGAACTGCGCTGTTTGTCCCCAACCAAATGAGTTATACCCAACATCTAAATTCCCACCTAAGGTCTTACAATATCTAAGCCCTTTCATCAAATTTCTAATTAGGCTTTCGCCATCAACTGGAAATAAATCTGGCAGGGTAAACCAGGGACCAATTTTAATTCTGCCCTCAGATATATATTTTTTGATTTTTTCTTCATTTTGTGGCTTAACCTCTAAATAATCTTTAATTATTACACTTTGACCATCTAAAACAAAACATTTATACTCTTTATCAGTGTCTAATATATTTAAAAGCTGTTCCATAAACTCAATAAGAAGCAATCTATTTTTCCAAATTGGATAACGCCATTCTCTATCCCAATGAGTGTGAGGAACGATATATCCTTTTACTTTACTCATAGAACTTATCCTTCTTCCCTACCCAGTTACCAGCCTTTTCATTGTATTTCCAATAACCGCCTTCTATTATGTGCTTGTTTTTATCCCAGCCCTCAATCATCCCAATTGTTTCATCCCACGAATGTATGTTTGAAAGTGCATCAAAAACCTGAACATTTTGTCCACCAACACAGCAAGCTATTCTGATAGTTTCTTCGATTGATTTACCATTAAAAAATGCAGTTAAAAATCCTGCTATTGAACTGTCACCACTACCTGTTGCAGCCGCTACCTTTGGCACATAAAAGCTTTCCTCGTGAAGCTCACGTTTTGCCCAATTAGAAATATCAGCAGGCTTTGCTCTGCCCATTTGGTTCAACACTTCTTCACTTTGTGTACGTATATAGTAGCCCATTACTCCGCATTTCAAAACAACAACCTTTGCACCGTAAGATAAAAGCTTGTCGCCAACCTCTTGCATTTTGTTAAGATCAAGCGCTAATAGTAAATCTCCGCCATCTGCCTTTTTTTGCAAGTCGTTAAAATCATCTCTTGCTATCATAAACATTGATTCTTCGATGCTTGGCAGGTATAAATCAACATACGGGAGTAGATTTTGCAGTATTTTATCCCAATTTGCTTTTCCACTTTCGCTGTTAGCATCAGGAAGGCTCATATCAAGTGATGTTGTCGCACCTGTTGCTTTTGCACGCTTGAATATTTCAATAAGCTCTGCTCCGTCATTTTCATATACTTTCTTCATAAGTGGCGGATAGCCAAAATGGAAAAGCTGTGCCTCTTTAACCTTTTCGTAATCAATATCATCTGCACAAAAGGAATCATTTGCACCTGTGTGATGTAGGAAGATCCTATCAAACCCCTGTGGAACAATAACTACAGTATATGATGTGTTTTCGCCCTCTGTTACAGTCATAGCCTTTTCAAGACCACGCTCTTTTAGGCATTTTAGCACACCATCACCAAAATAGTCATTGCCGATTTTGCCCATAAGCTCCACATTTAAGCCCAAAATTTGCATTGCAATGCCGGTGTTTGAAACCGGGCCACCTGTTGAAACCTTAACACCATCCATATTTATTAGCTTACCTGGAATAAAAATGTCTGACATTGAATCTTTTATTAAATCTTTTTTAAATGCTGGGATTACATCAAAACAAAAATGCCCTGCCACTACTGCTTGTAAATTCTTTTCCATTATCATAACTCCATTCTAAATATTTCATTTATTTTTATTGGTTCAACAGTCATATCTTTGAGCGTGTTCATATACTCCTGCCATTTTGGGTCAATCTCATTTGCAATTTTCTTTGTATCATCATATTCCATAAGCACATACAAATCAAGCCCATCTAAAAAGCATGAGCACTGTATTATACCACCATTTTTATATTCATTAACAAGTTCTTGCCAAATGTTATCATGTGCTTCCAAATATTCATCAATACATTCTGATTTCAGCTTTTGCTTGAATAATTTTCTTACTATCATTTTACACCGCCCTTTACCAAGGAGCCTTAACTCCATAAATTTTCCTTGCTAATGCCTCCATAAAGAAGTAGTCTCCAAACTGTGTATAGACCATACCACCGTTAGAACATTTGAGTATCCCTTGAACACTTAAATCACTATCAATATATTTATCACAAAGCGAATTTAACATTAAATCTATATGCTTTTGCAACTTATTATTTTGTATATGGCTCAAAATCTCCATAAAGCCACAAATGGCAATTGCTGCGGCAGATGTATCTCTATTGTATTTTTTGTTTTCATTATCAGTTACATCCCAATCCATTGTTTTAGGCTTTGCAATATATTGTGCAGGCTTGTCTTTCGGTAATCGGAAATCCCAAACCGGAATACCGTCTTCCTCCGTGCAACAATCGACAAACTTTTCACTTATTTTAATGGCTGTTTGTAAATATTCTGCTTTTCCCGAATAAGTATATGCAAGTGCAAAGCCATATATTGCCCAAGCAGCACCTCTTCCCCAATGACTACCTACACCATAGCCACAGTAATTTGCCTCCCCTGTCGGCTCACCTGTTACAGAATCAAATTTATAGGCGTGGCACACCGAGCCATCATCACGGATAAATAACTTCATGGTAGTATCTGCGTGTAGCATTGCTACATCTCTGTAAAAAGTATTGCCTGTTTCCTGCCATGCCCAAAATAACAATGGAAGGTTCATCATACAGTCAATTATTGCAATGCTTCTACCAACCTTGTAAAAATTGTCCTCAGCCTGCTCAGGGCTGGCATACCAAGGCAGTTTATCATCCATCCTGCCCCATGCCCTTATATATTTTCCTTGCGGAATAAATCTCTTTGCTAAAACGTCTGCTGCTATGATTGATAGGTCACGCATCTTTTTATCGCCTGTCATTTTATACATCATAACAGAATATGGGCTGTATAAAAACCCTAAATCATGCATAGTGTCCATAGGGGTTTTATATACCTTATCACTATATTTTTCCTCTACTGAGTAAAGCCATTTTAAAAGGTCATCATCCTTATCTGTCTGATAGGCGATCCCTGCCATACCTGTAAAAAAGCTGGTCATCCAAACATAAACATTGTACATTTCGGGGCATTTTTCCTTTGGTGCGTTAAAGTAATTTCCATCATCTCTACTGTATACCTCACGCAAATCTTCGCCTATTATTTTTATATTCGATGTTATTTTTGCTTTAGTAATCTCGTAGGCATTTTTTAGTATATCCACAAATTTCACATCCTTTAAATTATAAATTCCTCAGCAGCTTCCATCATAGCAAAAACATTTTCGGGTGGTATGCTATCCACCATTGAATTACAAGTAGATAGGATAAATCCTCCATTTACACCTGCAACATCTATTGTTTCTTTAACAACTCTTTTTACCTCATCTGGCTTTGCAAAGCACATTACATAGTCAAGGTCGATATTGCCCCATAGGCATAGCTTATCACCATATTTAGCCTTAATCTCAGCAATATTCATTCCAGCTGAAGGCTGAAGCGACATAACACCATCAAAGCCTGCTTCTACATATTTGTGCATAACAGAATTCAAATCTCCGTCTGAATGGGCAACAATTGGAACATTTTTATATGCTTTAATTTCGTCAACTGTTTTTTTATAATATGGAAAAACAAGTTCATCCATAATATATGGGGGTAATAATGTTCCAGTATTAAATGCTATATCATCTGCAAAAAATATTCCATCTGCACCGTTATCTATAAATAGCTTAGCTTTTTCTATTTCATATTCCATAACCTTGTCGGTAATCGACTTAATTTCATCTGGGTTTGTAAGACAATAAATCATATAATCTTCCATTGGAAACATCTCATCAAGCATTGAAACAGGACCACCAATTTGTGCAAAAACAAAAAGGTCAGTTTCTTCTGCATATCTCTTTATTAATGCTGGGTTAACATTTTTTATATCTGGTTTTACATATTGTTCTGCATCTTCTATATCCTCAAGTGGTGGCTTTGTAATATGTTTTGAGGCACCAACAATAAATTCATAACCATAATTTGATAAGTATATAGTATTACCTTTTTCGTCTTTACCAATTTCTTTTTGTGGCCAATCACCAACATTTGCAAGATCCATATTAAGCATATTTCGTATTGCAACATCACGCTCAAAATGCTGATAATCAGTTGGATAATTTGTACCCATTATCTTATTTGCTAAATTGCCATCAATCCACACCTCGCCTTTTGGAACTCGGTCAAATTGTTTATGTCGAAGCGCCGCTAATACTCTTTCTTTTTTAGTCATACCTCATACCTCCCAATTTTTTTCCTAACATCAAGCATCAACATATAATTTTCCAAACTTATACCTTCAAATACCGAATTACAGGTAGAAAAAATATAGCCACCACCCGGCATA
>CAYVWT010000077.1:0-4005 GCA_964455565.1 uncultured Clostridiaceae bacterium
GCTGAATTAAAATTTTTAAGGTTAATTAATGCTGTTTTTGCGAGCTCTGCATGCTGAGTCATTGGTATATACCCAGAATTATTTTCAACAAATACAGGAGTAAACAATCTACTTAATACATCAAAATCCCCATTCCATTCTGCACCTTGAAAAGTAGTTTGGATTTTCCTTGTAGAACTATCGAAAGTATTAACACCCCATACTCTTTGTTCACAAATTTCATTTTCCTTATGATACCCTGCCACAAAGAAAAATGCACTGGGCTTTGGAGTGAATGTTTCAAAGTAGCCAATTAACATTTTAGGTACATCATCGACATCAGTTTCCTCAGAAATATTATCACGAATAAATTTTTCTATATACCCAGTGATAGGCTTTCCACACACGGAAGCATCTCCACAAGTTGAAATTCCAATGTCATTAGGGCACAAAAATGTTTTATTAGTATTTTCAGTAAAATGTACACCCAAAAACTGATTATTACTCATATTACCGTTTCCATCCATTTGAGGTATTGTTTGATTATATGTTGTTCTGCTATCACTTGCTAATACAATACCTTCCTCCACATAAACCACCATAATTAAACTCATAAAATTCCACCACCTTTTAATTATTTTTTCTGTTTATTATTCCACCACCATTATCAACGTTTCTTAAAATATTGATATAAATAACATTTTATCATTCCGTTATACATTTTGCGTTGTTTATCTGCTTTTCTTCCATAGTATTTTTCAAATTGCTCGTGTGAAGTAATTATAAAACTGCTTGCCTCTGGATATTGCGCAAACTTTCTTCCCATACGCACATATAATTCCTCGCACGCCTCTTTATCGAGTAGCCTTTCACCATAAGGAGGGTTACACGCAATTGCACCTTTTTCGGTAAATGGAATTAGCTTTTCCATTGGCGAAACTGAAAAATTAATAAGCTTACCAACCCCTGCAAGCCTTGCATTTTCATTAGCTTGTTTAATTGATTCAGCACTTAAATCCGAGGCAGAAATGTCAGCCACAAAGTCTTTCTTTTCGTTTGCCCTTGCTTCCTCCCTTACATCACTCCACAGCTTTGGCGAAATTGATTTCCATTTTTCCGCCGCAAAATGCCTGTTAATTCCAGATGCAATATTTGCAGCATACATAGCAGCCTCAATTGCAATTGTGCCAGAGCCACAAAGTGGGTCTAAAAATGGACGGTCGCCCCTCCACCTGCTAAGGTTTACTATTGCAGCGGCAAGGGTTTCCCTAAGTGGCGCAATATTTCCTACCTCCCTGTAACCACGTTTATAAAGCCCCTCGCCAGTAGTGTCAATATATATCGATACAACATCCTTCATAATTGCAAACTGTATTTGATATTTTGCGCCAGTTTCCTCGAACCAATCTATTTTATATGTTGCTTTAAGCCTTTCAACAACTGCCCTTTTAACGATTGCTTGACAATCTGGAATACTAAAAAGTGCTGATTTTATAGAATGTCCTTTTACAGGAAATTCTGCATCCTTTGGCAGCCATGCCTCCCAAGGTAGAGCCTTTACACCCTCGAAAAGGTTATCAAATGTAAGCGCCTTGAACTCGCCCAATTTTATTAGCACACGTTCCCCTGTTCTAAGATGTGTGTTGCACACGCATATAGCCTGTTCATCCCCTGCAAAGGTAACTCGTCCGTCCTCGACAGAGGTGGTTTCATAGCCCAAATTTCTTATTTCGTTTGCTACTAATGCTTCCAGCCCAAATATTGTAGGCACTGTTAATAATAATTTACTCAAATAATTCTCTCCTTAAATTCCGATTACCAATCCACCAAAATCTGCATAAATTGATGCTAAACCACGTGTATTTTGAATTAACACTCTTTTAAATTTATTCATATCAACTATATCAGAAAGCTCTTTCAAAAGCTGTTCGACCTTTTCCATTCCCTCACAATGTGATATGCATAAATTCAAATCCTTAAACTCATTTGCTATATTGGCAATTCTGGCTGCAAGCTCTTTAATGCACCTTTTTTCGCCCATTATTTTTTGCACAAGCTCAATCGTGCCTTCCTCCGACCTTGTCATTAAGCAACGAATGTTAAGCACAGCAGTCGTTTTTGCAATTAATGGGCTAACACGCCCTGCTTTTGCTAAATTGCCAAGAGATTGAAGCACAAATAATGTTTTTACTCGTCGTATATCATCATCCACATTTTCAACTATGGTTTCAAATGGCAGGTTTGCCTCACAATATTCAACCATTTTTAGTAGCACAGCCACTTGCCCTCCACTTGCTGTTAGCGAATTGAATATATGAATTTTCTTATTTTCCCCATATTTTTCAATATACATTTCCTTTGCAGTTAATGCCGATTGGTACGAGGCGCTTAGCTTTGAGGATATTGTCATAACTAAAACATCCTCCTCGCCCTCATACAGGCTTAAAAATTGGTGAACCGACGGGCACGCCGTCTTGAACGATAACATTCTTTTCATATGAGATAGAAATTCGCCCATATCTAAATTCACATCATCAACATAGCTTGTGCCGTCAAAGTCTATTGTTAGTGGAGCTACCTCGATTTTTATTTTTTCGCTTAATTTATATTCTAAGTCACAAGAACTATCTATTACAATTTTTATTGACATTGTCTATACCTCCTCGTACTCGTACCACTATATTATACCACTTCTGTATTTTTTTGCAACAATTGACGAATAATTTGTTTGTGATATAATATAATATGAGGTGATTTGAATGATAAACAAAATATTAAATGAAATAGAAAGTGAGCTTATAGAAATTAGGCGCACTATACATAAAAACCCTGAGCTTGCTTTTAAGGAATATAAGACGAGTGAGCTAATTGCAAATTATTTGCGAAAATGTGGGGTTGAAGTTCAAACTAACGTAGCAAAGACTGGTGTTGTTGGGCTTATTCGTGGGAATGGCGAGGGTAAAACCTTGCTTCTTCGTGCAGATATGGACGCTCTGCCACTTGACGAGCAAAGCACGCATAGCTATGCTTCGCAAAATTGCGGTGTTATGCACGCTTGTGGTCACGATGTTCATATAACCACTTTGCTTGGTGCTGCAAATGTTTTATCAAGGCTTAAAGGAACGTTCAAAGGCAACATTAAGCTTGTTTTTCAGCCTGCCGAGGAGGGCGAAGGTGGCGCACTACCAATGATTGATGAGGGAGTTTTGCAAAACCCAACAGTTGACGCCGCTTTTGCATATCATATATGGGATACAATTCCGACAGGTAGCGTTATGGTTAAAAAGGGTTGCATTATGGCGGCGCCAGACCATTTTCATATTAAAGTAATTGGCAAGGGTGGGCATGGTGCTATACCACATTTATGCATTAACCCTGTTGAAATCGGTTCACAAATTGTTTCAGCCCTGCATAAGATTAAGACAGACGAGCCATCTGTTATAACGATTTGTTCATTTAATGGTGGCAATAGCGGGAATGTAATTCCAGACGAGGTTGTTTTAAAGGGTACTGCACGCACGATTGATGAGGAAACACGCCAAAATGTTTACGAGCTTATTAAAGACACATCAGAAAAAATAGCCCTTGCAAATGGTGGCAGGGCAGAGCTTGATTACAGATTTTTATACCCACCATGTATTAACAATGATGAAATGATAGATTTATTTATAGCTTCTGCAACCGAGGTAATAGGCAAGGATAGTATTGTTATTCAAGAGAAACCAGATATGGTTGGGGAGGATTTTTCATATTTTGCAAAAAATGTGCCCTCGTGCTTTGTAAAGCTTGGAGGCGCAAGCGCTCCACTCCACACAAGCAACTTTGACGTTGACGAAAATTGTATTAAAATTGGTGCAGAGATTATGTGTAATTTTGCAATAGATTATTTGGGGTAATGCACCAACACAAGGGGTATTAAAACACAAGGGGACGGTTCTTTTAAAACACAAGGGGACGGTTCTTTTGTGTTATTTACTTCATAAAGTGTTGCATACTGTCAACATTTGCAATTAAATATTCCCCTGT
>CAYVWT010000077.1:4015-6681 GCA_964455565.1 uncultured Clostridiaceae bacterium
TCACCACCTGTACTATCACCACTCTCTCTAGCATATAAATAATGTAAAGTGGTTATTTAGGGGGTCGGCGTGGTGAAAGTACATATTGAGGAACGAACAATAAACTTAGCTGATTATATTATAGAAAAACGAGCAACTGTACGAGATGCGGCAAAGCATTTCGGCATATCGAAAAGCACAGTCCACAAAGACATAACACAGCGTCTTATATCTCTTAACCCCATTCTTGCACAGGCGGCGAGAGAGATTTTGGACGAAAATAAGTCTGAAAGACACATACGAGGCGGTCTTGCTACCAAAAACAAATATATGGCTTAGCAAAACCGAGAAAATTAATTTTAAAGTCCACATTTTTTAATAAAGTGTGGGCTTTTATATTGAGGTGACTAAGTGAAAAAGAATTTAGTTATGGGTGCACTTATTTTGACTATTGCTGGTGTTATTACTAATTTATTCATACATTACCTCCAAAAAATATCACACAAACTTTCATAGCATTTTAAACGAAAATTAGTATAATTTATAAAACCATACAACCACAAAAAAATCGACCGAAAAAATCGGTCGATTTTGTTTTTGTTTTTTAAATTATTTAGTTTCTGCCATTCCGTAACGTTTTTTAAATCTGTCAACACGACCGCCTGTATCAATAAGCTTCTGTTTGCCTGTAAAAAACGGATGGCATTTACTACAAATTTCAACATGTACATTTTCTTTTGTTGAGCCAGTATCTATAACCTCTCCACATGCACATTTGATTGTGGTAGCTTTATAATCTGGATGTATTCCTACTTTCATCACTTATCACCTCTTTGCTTTTTGTATAACAGAAAGATTATAACACATATTTTAAATTTGTGCAATACTTTTTCAAAAATTATAATAAATCTACGTCAAACGTAGCTTGTGAATACTTTTAACCACTATTGCCAAAGCCTCTGCCCTTGTAACCTTGCTGTTTGGTTTAAAGGTGTTATCCTCATAGCCTGTAATAATTCCAAGCCCTGTGGCAATATTTATATAGTCTAACGCCCAATTTGATATATCGTTTTTATCCACAAAATCAATAAGAATTTCACCCTGCTTTGAAATACCAAATGCCCTAATTGCAAGCACTGATAATTCTTCCCTTGAAACATTTTGCATAGCTTTAAATGTGTTATCATCATAACCGTTTGTTATACCTTTTTTCAAAGCTACCTCAATATACCCTGCTGCCCAGCTTGGGATATTTGAATTATCATTAAATGGAAGGCCCGGCGCTTGTGTAGGTTGCAGGTTCATTGCACAAACAATTAGTTTTATTGCCTCTGCCCGTGTTATTAAATCGTCTGGGCGAAAGGTTTTATCCTCATAGCCATTTATTATTCCAGCGCTTACTAATTCATCAATATATGCTTTTGCCCAATGCGCTGATACATCAGAAAATTTCTCTACCTGTGGCAAAATTGGCGCTTGAGCTTTTACTGTGGGCTGTGATGAGGTTTTAGAGGTAGCTGGTGGTATATTTAGGTTGATTGTTTTAGGCTCTCCTGTATCACGAACTGAAACTGGATTTTTATTTGTATAAGCTCTCTCAAAAACACCACTTGGAACACCGTCCCTTACCGTAATTGCCTTAATTATCGAACTTTCAGATATGCTAATACCTTCAACATAATGCTGGCTCATAGAGGTTGGAACCGAGCCATCTGTTGTATAATAAATTTCCGTGTCCTTTGCAACTTGTGCAAACATTATAGTTATTGCTGATTCAAAATTCGTTGTAGTGGGCAATACAATATGTGGTTTTTCCGGTATTTGCAGAAAATCTGTAATTATAAAATTTATATCTTCCGTGGTTGGCAGGGTAAATGTTTGTGAATCGCTCGACTTATAACCATCGCCCGAAGCTACTAATTTATATGAGCCTTCTTGCAAGCCGTCCATATCTGTGTTTGGTATTATAATATTACTATTTTCTAAATCTTCATTTGCCGCAAGTGACATAGCCGTAGCACCAACAGAATTTACTATATTAATTTTAAAGTTTTGTATTTCAGACACTTTTGAAATATCCTCTTTGAGAACAACCATACCACCAATTGAATGTATAATTGCAGGTGGTTTTTCTGGTATTTGCAGGAAATCCGTAACCGAAAAAACTATATTTGTTAGGGTTGGGAGGGTAAAGGTTTGTGACGAGCTTGTTATATAGCCATCACCAGAAATTACTAATTTATATGTATCATCTAACAGCCCATCTATTCTTGTTTGTGGTACTATAATTTGACTATTTTCTAATGCAATATTCGGAGTAAGTGACATTGCAACCACCCCAGCAGAGCCCACAATATCAATTTTAAGGTTAGTTATTTCAGTTGTTTGAGCGATGTTTGCTTTAATAGCTATCGTACCACTTATCGTTGTTTCTGTAATCACATTTGCAAAACAAACTGTATTAATGGTTATAATAAAGCATAAGGCTAATATAATTTTATACATTATAATCATTCCTATTCTTTTTTATAAATATTACCACTAATTATATTTTGTGTCAATATATATGAATTGTTGACAAGATTAGATAAATTGCGATATAATTTGATATAGAATACTTTTGAGAGGAGAATTTTATGCGTAGTATTATTAAGCTTAACCCAGACGAACAATCACCAAAATGCTCA
>CAYVWT010000078.1:0-6441 GCA_964455565.1 uncultured Clostridiaceae bacterium
CATACGCTTCAGAGTGTATATATGATATTTCTTTTAGTTTAAGCGAGCCCTCTAAGGCTACAGCATAATCTACACCACGCCCCAAGAAAAATACGTCCTTACTGTTATAATACTTCGATGCAAAATACTGAATGTTTTCTTTATGCTCAAGAACCTGCTCAATAAGTGGTGGTAGTTTTAATAAAATATCTATAATATTCTTTTCACCGTATTCATCGATTAAGTTCTTTTCTTTCGCCAAAAATGTAGCGATTATATACATAACACTAAGCTGTGTGCTATATGCTTTTGTCGTAGCAACAGCAATTTCAGGGCCTGCCCAAGTGTAAATAACATCATCAGAATCACGAGCGATAGAGCTTCCAACAACATTTACAACAGAAAGTATTCTTGCGCCTCTGCGTTTTGCTTCACGAAGTGCAGCAAGAGTATCAGCAGTTTCGCCTGATTGACTAATAACTACTACCAAAGTACGGTTAGTTATAATTGGGTCACGGTATCTAAATTCGCTTGCTAAGTCCACCTCAACAGGAATGCGAGCTAATTTTTCTATTATATATTTACCAACAACACCAACGTGATAAGCAGAGCCACATGCTATAATATAAATTTTATCGATATTTTCGATGTATTCCTTAGTCAATGAAATATCGTCTAAAACTATTTTTCCATCCTTAATACGAGGATTTATTGTATCCCTCAAAGCCTTTGGTTGCTCCAATATTTCCTTGAACATAAAATGCTCATATCCGCCTTTTTCAGCAGCAGATACATCCCAATTTACTTCAAATATTTCTTTTGAAATAACCTCTTTATCAGTATTATAAACAGTTACGCCATCCCTGCGAAGACGAACTATTTCCTTATCCTCTAAAAGATATAAATTCCTTGTGTATGGCAAAACTGCTGGAATATCAGATGCTATAAAGTTTCCTTCATCCGAAAGTCCAACAATTAGTGGACTATCCTTACGAACAGCAAAAATTTCGTCTGGTTTGTCCTTGCAAATTATGCCAAGAGCATACGAGCCTTCTATTTTTTCAAGGACTTTAATAATTGTTTCTAAAATATCACCATTATAGTAATAATCAAAAATATGTGCGATTACCTCTGTATCAGTATCAGACACAAATGAATATCCCTTTTTCGTTAAAAATTCTTTTAATTTAAGGTAATTCTCAATTATTCCGTTATGTACTACGGCAATTTTACCAGATGTATTAGTATGAGGATGAGAGTTAACATCAGAAGGCGCACCGTGCGTTGCCCAACGAGTATGTCCAATTCCAGAAGTTCCAACGATTGCTTTTCCTCCATCTAATTTATCTGATAGAATTTGCAGCCGCCCTTTCGATTTTTCAACTACAAGGTTGCCATTACTATAAATTGCAACGCCAGCAGAATCATAACCACGATACTCTAACTTTGAAAGACCATCCAACAGAATTGGTGCTGCTTGACTATTTCCAATATACCCTACAACTCCACACATTTATGCTTGCCCCCCATTATATAATTTTTCTTCAATTAGCTTTGAAAGGCTTTTCGCCCTTTCGGTAATAACTTCTATATCTTTTCCTTCTATCATAACCCTAACAAGAGGCTCTGTGCCAGATGGACGAATTAGAACTCGCCCTTCTCCGTTGAATTCTGCCTCGATTTTATCAATTTCAGCTTTTATTTCTGCATCATTCATATACAAATTTTTATTTTCTGTTTTTACCTTTGCATTTATAAGCACCTGTGGCATTATATCCATAACCTCTGCAAGAGTTGATAGCTTCTTGCCGGTTAGTTTCATTACTGATAAAAGCTGTAACCCTGTAACAAGACCATCACCAGTTGTGTTATAGTCGAGAAAAATTATATGACCAGACTGTTCTCCGCCAATCGAATAGCCATTTGCAGCCATTTCTTCTAATACATAACGATCACCAACATTTGTTGATTTAGCGTTTATACCGTTATTTTTCGCCAATATGAAAAAGCCCAAATTGCTCATAACGGTTACTACAATTGTATCACCTTTTAGCACACCACGGCTTTGCATATCAAGCCCACATATAGCCAAAATTTTATCGCCATCAATTGTTTCGCCATTTTCGTCGACAGCTAACACTCTATCGGCATCTCCGTCAAAGGCAAGACCAATATCTGCGCCCATTTCTACTACAAACTTTTTCAAGTCCTGCATATGGGTAGAGCCACAATTAGCGTTAATATTTGTTCCATTTGGTTCATTGTTTATAACAAATACAGTTGCACCCAAATCCTCTAAAACCTTTTTCGAAGTAACATTTGCTGCACCATTAGCGCAATCAATTGCAATTTTCATACCATTTAGGTCTGTCGAAATTGTGGATTTTGCAAATGAAATATAATCATCTACTGCATCAAATTTATAAGAAATACTGCCTATATTTCCACCTGTTGGCTTTTCAATCTCTTCAGTGCTATCAAGAATAATTTCTTCAATTCTGTTTTCAATTTCATCACTTAGCTTATAGCCTTTGGAATTGAAAAATTTAATTCCGTTATATTCCATTGGGTTGTGAGAGGCAGAAATAACTATACCTGCATCAGCATTGTATAAACGTGTAAGATGTGCAATGGCAGGAGTTGGAACAACCCCAACAAGTACGGCCTCTGCGCCAACTGAACATAAACCAGCAGCAAGAGCAGCCTCTAACATATCACCAGAAATTCTTGTATCCTTGCCGATTAAAATTTTAGGCTTATGCTTTGTTTCTTTTGTAAGCACATATGCCCCTGCCTGACCAAGCTTATATGCTAATTCAAGTGTAAGCTCCGAATTAGCAACCCCTCTAACACCATCTGTTCCAAATAATCTACCCACCAAAGTTCCTCCCTATGTATAAAAAAAATTTTATAACGTTCATTTTTATTTATATAATTATATCATTTTATGTCGAATAATACAAGTAAATATGTGTATATTATACAAAAAAAGCACACAAAGGGCTATGGAGCTAACGAGCGGGATCGAACCGCCGACCTCTTCCTTACCAAGGAAGTGCTCTACCTACTGAGCTACGTCAGCAAAAGCGCCCTTTGATGCGCTAACTTTTATATTATAAAATACTATTTTTTCTTTGTCAATAGCTTTATGAATTTTTCTTTATCTTATCCCAGTATTCCTTGATACTATCCTCAAATTTATTTTCCTGTGGAATGTAGTATTTTGAGGCTTTAAGGTTGTCTGGCAAATACTGCTGATTAGTGTAATGGTTTGGGAAATTGTGTGGGTATTTATATCCATCACCTCGCCCCAAATTTTTCGCTCCCTTATAATGAGAATCACGAAGAATGCTTGGGATTTCACCAGCCCCAATAGATGAAATATCAGCAAGAGCTAAGTCAATAGCAACACAAGCAGAATTTGATTTGGGTGCAGTCGCAAGCAAGATTACAGCCTGCGAAAGAGGAATCCTTGCCTCTGGGAAACCAAGCTGTATAGCACAATCAACACAACTTTTTACGATTGTAACAGCCATTGGATAAGCCATTCCAACATCCTCGCAAGCAATCACCATAAGTCGCCTACAAATTGAAATTAAATCATCTGCGGCAACGAGGCGTGCAAGGTAATGCACAGCGGCATCTGCGTCACTTCCACGAATACTTTTTTGAAAAGCACTAAGTATGTCGTAATGGTTATCGCCAAGCTTGTCATAGGTCATAGCCTTTTTTTGGCTTGACTGCTCGGCATCTTCAAGGGTTACTATTATCTCACCCTTTTCATTTGGCATAGTGTTATAGCTACTAAGCTCGACAGCATTTATTGCCCTGCGAACATCACCATTTGCCATAAGCGAAATATGCTCTATTGCATCATCACTAAAAATAATTTTGTTATTCGGAAAATCGCTTTGAATTATTTGCGTCGCCCTCTTGACCGAATTTGCAATATCCTTAGGCGTAAGTGGCATAAATTCAAACACAGTACTTCTGCTAAGTATAGCATTATACACATAAAAATATGGGTTTTCGGTTGTGCTTGCGATTAGCGTAATATCGCCAGTTTCTATAAATTCAAGTAAAGATTGTTGTTGCTTTTTATTAAAATTCTGAATCTCGTCTAAATATAGCAAAACGCCATCCTGCGCCGAAAAGCTTCCAAGCTCTGCAATTATTTTTTTAATATCTGCAAGCGAGGAATTAGTTGCATTTAATTTATAAAAATGCTTATTTGAGGCGCTTGCGGCAATATTTGCAACTGTTGTTTTGCCAGTTCCAGACGGACCATAAAAAATCATATTAGTAAGCTTGCCACTTTCAATAGCACGACGAAGAATTTTGCCCTCACCAAGCAGATGCTTTTGCCCCACTACATCATCAAGCGTTTGTGGACGCACCCTATCGGCAAGTGGATTATTCATACAATTTATATTTACTGCAAAGCGTTTTTACACGAGCCTTTACAGCCTCGGCATTACCCTCAAAATCTTTTATTGTAAGGGCGATAAGCTCTGCAATTTCAACCATATCTTCTTCATTCATTCCACGAGAAGTAACAGCAGCAGTGCCAAGGCGAATTCCACTTGTTATAAATGGGCTTTGAGGGTCGTTCGGAATTGCATTTTTATTGCAAGTAATTCCAACTTCATCAAGATGTTTCTCTGCCAATTTACCAGTAATATTAAAAGCTTGTAGGTCAACAAGCATAAGGTGATTATCAGTACCACCAGATACAAGCGAAAATCCGTTTTTAATTAGTGCCTCTGCAAGTGTTGAAGCATTTTTAACGATTTGCTTTTGATATTCCTTGAATTCAGGCATAAGCGCCTCTTTAAAGCAAACAGCTTTTGCAGCGATAACGTGCATAAGTGGTCCACCTTGTATTCCAGGGAACACAGCTTTATCAACGATTTTTGCGTGCTCCTCCTTGCAAAGTATCATACCGCCACGAGGGCCACGCAAGGTTTTATGCGTTGTTGTTGTAACAAAATCAGCATACGGTACTGGGTTTGGGTGAAGCCCTGCCGCTATAAGTCCAGCAATATGGGCAATATCAACCATCAAATATGCGCCAACCTCTTTTGCTATGCTTGAAAATTTCTCAAAGTCAAGCTCACGAGAATAAGCACTTGCACCAGCAATAATCATTTTTGGTTTATTCTCAATTGCAAGAGTGCGAAGCTTGTCATAATCAATTCTATGTGTAACATCGTCAACTCCATAAGGAATAACTTTAAAATATTTACCTGATATATTAACTGGGCAACCGTGGCTTAGATGTCCGCCGTGCGCAAGGTTCATACCAAGGATAGTGTCACCAGGGTTAAGTACAGCAAAAAATACAGCAAGGTTAGCTGATGCACCAGAATGAGGCTGAACATTTGCATGGTCAGCGCCAAAAATCTTACAGGCACGCTCGATAGCCAAATTTTCAACAATGTCCACACATTCACAGCCACCATAATAACGCTTGCCTGGATAGCCCTCTGCATATTTATTTGTAAGCGGTGTTCCCATCGCTTCGATTACTGCATTACTAACAAAGTTTTCAGAGGCTATAAGCTCTATCTTAGAACGTTGCCTTGATACCTCTTGTTCTATGGCACTTGCAACCTCTGGATCCACCTTTTTTATCTCATCGTACATTTGAAAATCACTCCTTAGTTATTATCTATAATATTATACTTTTTTTTTTGTTGTTTGACAATAGTTACATTTGACAAATTTCAACTTTTTTTATACAATTAATGCAGAGGTGATTAAAAATGAGCAAAAAGATTGATAAAATAAGGAAAATATTCAATAATGAGTATGATGCTGCAACCTGCACATTAGAATATAAAACCCCTCTTGAGCTATTAATTGCCACACAGCTTGCCGCACAATGCACAGATGCAAGGGTTAATATTGTTATGCAAAGCCTAAACCAAAAATACAAAAGCGTGTATGATTATGCAAATAGCGATATAAACGAACTTATGAACGATATACATTCTACTGGTTTTTTTAGAAACAAGGCAAAAAATATTATAGCAACCTGTAAAATGCTGATAAATGATTTTGATGGGAATGTTCCAAATAATATGACGGATTTATTAAAGCTACCAGGCGTTGGGCGAAAGACTGCAAATTTAGTGCTTGGTGATGTTTTTGGTGTGCCTGGAATTGTAGTAGATACCCACGCAGGGCGTTTGGCACGTAGGATTGGGCTAACTAAAAATACTGATCCGCATAAGGTAGAGCTTGACCTATTAAAAATTGTTCCAACTGATTATCAATCTATCTTTTGCCATCAATTAGTATATCACGGACGAAAATATTGCAAATCTCAAAAACCATTATGCGACGAATGTAGCATTAACTCTATTTGCAAAAAGATTATGTCTTAATTTGCTTGATTATTTCTATATTTGTGTTATAATATCCCAAGTGAGATTTTATAAATAAAGGCGGTTTTAACAA
>CAYVWT010000079.1:0-6420 GCA_964455565.1 uncultured Clostridiaceae bacterium
CTATACAAACACCAACACAAAATTTGAAGACGATTAAATCAATTCCACTAAGGTTAACTAAGGAAATTCGGTTTTTAGAGGTTCGTGGCGAGGTTTTTATGCCACTTGATAATTTTATTAAACTAAACGAGCATAGAGAGGAACAGGAACTGCCACTTTTTGCTAATCCAAGAAATGCTGCCGCAGGCTCACTTCGTCAGCTCGATAGCAAAATTGCCGCACAAAGAAAGCTTGATATATTTATTTTTAATATCCAACAAATAAATGGACTTGAAGTAAAAACCCACACAGAAGGGTTAAATTTGCTTAAAGAATTAGGTTTTAAGGTTAGCCCAACATATAACGTGTTTCGAAACATAAACTCTGTATGCGAGGAAATTGAGCGTATTGGTGAACTTCGTGGGGATTTGCCATTTGAAATAGATGGTGCAGTTATTAAGGTTAATTTATTTCAGCAAAGAAATATGCTGGGTAGCACGTCTAAATCACCAAAATGGGCTATTGCATATAAATATCCTGCCGAACAAAAACAAACTAAGCTATTAGACATATTTGTGCAGGTTGGTAGGACAGGCGTGCTTACGCCAAACGCAGTATTACAGCCAGTAAGAATTTCTGGCTCGACTGTAAGCCGTGCAACGCTTCATAATATAGATAATATATTAGCAAAGGATATCCGCATTGGTGATACTGTTATTATTCAAAAAGCAGGGGAAATAATTCCTGAAATATTACAATCAATCAAGGAAAAACGGACAGGCGATGAGATTATATTTGAAATGCCTAAGAAGTGCCCTGTTTGTAGTGGTGAGGTTATAAGGGAGCAGGACGAAGCCGCAACACGCTGTATTAACCCAGCCTGCCCTGCACAAATATTGCGAAATATAATTCACTTTGCAAGCCGAGATGCAATGAATATTGATGGACTTGGCCCTGCAATTGTTGAACAATTGGTAAATAGTAATTTAATTAAAACTGGCGCAGATTTATATTATCTGCAATTTAATGATTTAGTTGGTATAGAGCGAATGGCAGAAAAATCTGCTAAAAATCTTTTAGATGCGGTTGAAAAATCAAAAAATGCAGGGCTTGATAGAGTTATTTTTGCATTAGGAATTCGTCATGTAGGAAGTAGGACTGCCAAAGCACTTGCAGAGCATTTTGGAGATATTGACAACCTTTCAAACGCAAAAATAGATGATATTATCAAGATTTTCGACATTGGAAGCACTATGACAGAGAGTATAATTAAGTATTTTAATAACAATAAAACAGTTGACATAATACACAAGTTAAGGTTTGCAGGCGTTGATTTAAGCTACACAAGTGCTGTTAAGGATAATCGCTTTACAGGTAAAATATTCGTGTTGACAGGAACACTGCCAACCTATAAGAGAGATGAAGCTGCAAGCATAATAGAAAACTATGGTGGCAAGGTTTCTGGAAGTGTTTCTAAGAACACAAGCTATGTTTTAGCAGGGGAAGAGGCAGGAAGTAAACTAACAAAAGCAGAGCAATTAGGCGTTCAAATTATAAACGAAAATGAGTTTAATGAGTTGATAAAATAGTTGCTTTTTGGGTAAATTTGCATTATAATATACTAAGTGTTTACACAGTTATGAAAGGAGCGACACTATGAAAATATCAAAAGATGTTGTAAAATATGTTGCAAATCTTGCAAGGCTTAATGTTACCGAGGCTGAGGCGGACAAGCTTGCAACTGAAATGGAAAGCATAATAACCTTTGCCGATATGTTAACAGAGCTTGATACAAGTAATATTGAACCTACAAATCATGCAATAAAAATGGAAAATGTATTCCGTGATGATATAGTTATAGGTTCTTACGATCGTGATTTACTGCTTGAAAATGCGCCAAGCAAAGAGGCTGGGTGTTTTTCAGTTCCAAAAGTTGTTGAATAAAGAGGAGGATACAAATGGAGTTATATAAATTAACTGCTCACGAGCTTCATAATATGCTTGTTAATAAAGAGGCGAGTAGTGAGGAAATCACAAAATCAGTCATAAAACGTATTGATGATGTTGAAAATAAAGTTGAAAGCTATATTACGCTAACGCCAGAGCTTGCTATTGAATCAGCAAAAATTGTTGATAAAAAAATTGCTAATGGTGAAGTTATATCTGCCCTCGAAGGCATACCAATGGGTATTAAGGACAACATTTGCACAAATGGGCTTAAAACTACTTGTGCATCAAAAATGCTTAGTAATTTTGTGCCTCCGTACGATGCTTTCGTTACCAAAAAAGTTAAGGCGATAAATGCGCCAATACTTGGAAAGCTAAATATGGACGAATTTGCTATGGGTTCTTCAACAGAAAATTCATACTTTAAAAAGACAAAAAATCCTTATGATTTAGATAAAGTGCCTGGTGGTTCAAGTGGTGGCTCGGCTGCGTCTGTTTCAGCAGATGTTGCTGTGTATGCGCTTGGCTCGGATACTGGTGGCTCGATAAGGCAACCTGCATCTTTTTGTGGTGTTGTTGGTATGAAGCCAACCTATGGCACAGTTTCTCGTTATGGTCTTGTTGCTTTTGCATCATCACTTGACCAAATAGGCCCACTTACAAAAGATGTCACTGATTGTGCGCTTGTGCTAAACGCTATAACAGGGCATGATTCAATGGATAGCACCTCTGTTAACCTAACACCACCAGATTATTCTAAATCACTTGTAAATGATGTTAAGGGGCTTAAAATAGGTGTTCCTTATGAATATGTTGGTGATGGAATCAACGAAGAAGTGAAAAATTCGGTTTTAAAATCAATAGAAATTTACGAAAAGCTTGGCGCAACAGTTGAATATTTTAATATGTCAGTATCTAAATATGCTTTGCCTGTGTATTACCTAATTTCCTCCGCAGAGGCAAGTTCGAACCTTGCTCGTTTTGATGGAATTAAATATGGCTATCGCAGCGAAAACTTTGACGATTTAATTGATTTATACAAAAAAACTCGTAGTGAGGGCTTTGGTAGCGAGGTTAAACGTCGAATAATGCTTGGAACGTATGCTCTAAGCTCTGGTTATTATGATGCGTATTATAAAAAGGCTCAACAGGTTAGAACCATTATAAGAAGCGATTTTGACACTGCTTTTGAAAAATATGATGTAATTCTTACTCCGACTGCACCTACAACAGCGTTTAATATTGGTGAAAAGACGACCGACCCATTACAAATGTACTTAGAAGATATTTGCACGGTTTCAATAAACATAGCAGGAATTCCTGCTATTTCAATTCCTTGTGGCTTCGATAAAAATGGTTTGCCAGTTGGTATGCAGTTAATCGGCAAGGCGTTTGATGAATCGACTCTTATCAAAGCAGCTTATACTTTTGAACAAAATACAGATTTTCACAAAGTGCGTCCACAGATTTAATTAGGGGGAATAAATATGAAGTACGAAACAGTCATAGGTCTGGAAGTCCATGCAGAGCTGTCTACTGCATCAAAGATATATTGCGGTTGTGCAAATGAATTTGGTGGAGAGGTTAACACCCATTGTTGCCCAATTTGTACAGGTATGCCTGGGGTTTTGCCAGTGCTTAATAAAACGGTAGTTGATTATGCTATAAAGGCAGGGCTTGCAACAAATTGCGAAATAACAAGGCTTGGTAAGCAAGATAGGAAAAATTATTTTTATCCTGATTTGCCAAAAGCATATCAAACATCACAATTTGACCTACCAATTTGCAAAAATGGTTATTTGGATATAGAAGTTGGTGGAGAGAAAAAAAGAATTGGCATAACTCGAATTCACATAGAGGAAGATGCAGGAAAGCTATTACACGAGGCCTCGCACGGTGTTACGCTTGTTGATTATAATCGTTGTGGTGTGCCACTTATTGAAATAGTTTCAGAGCCAGATATGCGTAGTGCAGAAGAGGCAAAGACATTTTTAGAAACATTAAAATCAATACTTGAATATACAGCAGTTTCTGATTGTAAAATGCAAGAGGGCTCGCTACGTTGCGATGTTAACGTGTCGATTAGACCAGTTGGACAAAAAGAGTATGGAATTCGTACTGAAATGAAAAATGTAAATTCTTTTAGCGCCGCATTTCGTGCAATAGAGTATGAGGTAAAAAGGCAAATAATCGAGCTTGAAGGTGGAAATGAAATACCTCAAGAAACACGGCGTTGGGACGATGTAAAAGGTGTTAGTAGCCCACTTAGGAGCAAGGACAACGCACATGATTATAGGTATTTTCCAGAGCCTGACCTTGTTTCAATAGTTATTGACGATAATTGGATAAACGAAATTAGAAAAACTTTGCCAGAGCTTCCAACTGCTCGCAAAGAGCGTTATATTAATGATTTTGGCTTGTCAGAATATGATGCAGGGCAAATTACATCAAGCAAAGCGCTTGCAGATTTCCTTGAAAAATGCGTATCACTCGGCGCTACTGCAAAAGCAGTTAGCAACTGGATTTTAAGCGATATTTCAAGAATGCTCAATGACAAAGGCTTAGAACAGTCAGAAATTCCGTTTACTGCCGAGCAGCTTGCAAAGCTAATTTCACTAATCGAAAATGGAACAATAAGCAACACGGCAGGCAAAAAGGTTATAGAGGAATTATTTGCTAACCCTCGTGACCCAGAGGAAATCGTTAAAGAAAAAGGTCTTGTTCAGATTAGTGATGAGAGTGCTCTGCAAAAAATAGTTGTTGAGGTTATAAATGCAAACCCACAATCAGTTGTTGATTATAAAGCAGGAAAAGATAAAGCAATAGGCTTTTTAGTTGGTCAAACAATGCGTGCAACAAAAGGTCAGGGGAACCCTGGGCTTTTAAATAAGCTAATTAAAGAAGAATTAGATAAAATTTAAGACATTAAAAAAGTTGACTTAACCGTCAACTTTTTTAATGTCAGGATTGGAGTAGTATGCACAATTATTATTAGGGGTAATAGTTGTTGCAGTAATACTTTCAAGTTTGCATTTTCCATCTTCTTGGTAAACGCAGTCGCACGAACAATTTATATTTGTCATACAAGCATTACCTCCAAGCTTATTTTTAGCCAAATTGCTATAAAAAATTCATAATTGGCGTGACAAAATTTTTGTCACACCATTATATAAACAATCAACAAATTTTGTTGACTGGAAGCAAGGGGGATTGCTCATTATCATAATATGATGTATATTATAAAGTGTGAAAGGTTGTGAAAATATATGTTTGTCAAAACACCATTTTTACCTACAAGCAAGGTAACTCACGTTATTGTTGATAAAAATGCACCAACAGAATTTATTGAAAATTTGATAAAATTAAATATTATACCAATACTATCTGATAAACTTAAAAATATTATGCAGTCTGTTTCCACGCACCCAGATATGCAGGTGCATCATATTGGCGAAAATAAAATAATATGCGAGCCGAGTGTTTTTAACCACTATAATCAGCTTCTTGCACCGCTTGGGTTTAAAATAATTTCTGGACTTAGCGAATTATCTTGTAACTACCCTAATGATATTGCATATAATGTATCAAGAATAGGAAACATATTAATGCACAATATTAACCATACAGACAAGTTAATATTAGAATATTACACAAAGAATAATTTCAGTATAATAGACACAAAGCAAGGTTATACTAAATGTGCCACTTGTATAGTTGCAGAAAATGCTGTAATTACATCGGACACAGGTATTGCGAAGCAACTTCTGGCAAACGGAGTAGATGTACTTAAAATAAATTTTGGCGAAATAAGCCTTAAAGGTATGGAGTATGGGTTTATAGGTGGCACTTGTGGATTTATAGATAAAAATTTGCTTGCATTTTGTGGCAATATCGAAAACCACAGCAATTATAAGGAATTAGTTAAATTTACTGATAAATATTTAGTTGACATAATATCGCTATATAATGGAGAATTAAAAGACATAGGCTCTATAATACCAATAATGCAAGCTATGTAGAACAAATGGGATGTGATGAATATTGGAACAAATCTCTATTATTACAGATACAAGAGGTGTACATGAAAGACTATTAGAAAAAATTTCAGCAGAAATAGGCAATGAAATTGCAGTTGAAACTGAAACCAATGCATTAAGCCTTATTAGTGATAATGATAGTATAAAAAATAAGATTGTTGACACAGTATCTACAATTATAATAGAGGAATACGAAAATAAGCTGTTATATAAGTTAATTAACCAAAATTATTGTTATTTTAACACAACTTACTAAATGAGAAAGTTATATCGTCACTATTTTTTAACAGCCACCACAATTGTCCAAGGGCTAATTCCTTCACGATTGAATGCACATGCTCGATAATATGTTGGAGAAGTTTTCACCACGATAACGCATGTGGTCTGGTCACCCCTGTAATATTCTTTCGACTCTGCAAAGGAAGGATCGTCTGACTCTTGCACAACATATTCATCT
>CAYVWT010000080.1:0-6346 GCA_964455565.1 uncultured Clostridiaceae bacterium
CTGTTGAGGCTATAAAAAAACAGCTTACAGAATTAGAAAAAACCTTGCCAAAAGGCACCACAATTACAATAGCTAATGATTCCAGTAAATACATACGCTCGTCGCTTAATGAAACTCAGCGAAGCTTAGTAGAGGGAATATTAACAACAACTGTTGTACTATTCTTCTTTTTGCGCAAATGGCGTTCTTCACTTATCGTGCTTTTTTCAATTCCAACTTCGATGATTGCAACTTTTTTTGCAATGTATCTAATGGGCTTTACCTTAAACACAATGTCCCTTATGGGTCTTGCTCTGTGCGTTGGTATTTTGGTTGACGATTCTATTGTTATTTTGGAAAATATACAAAAGCATTTGGCAATGGGGAAAAATCCAATTAAGGCTGCCATTGACGGACGTCGTGAAATCGGTATGGCGGCAATTGCCATAACGGCTTGTGATATTGTAGTGTATATGCCAGTTGCTTTTGTAAGTGGTATGTCTGGGCAATTCTTACGACAATTTGGCTTAACGGTTGCTGCTGCTGCATTTTTCTCACTTATTATATCGTTTACGCTAACGCCTATGCTTGCTTCTAAATGGCTTAAACAGGAAAATAAGGAAGAGCAGAAAGAGAAAAGTAAATTTCAAAAAATGTCCGACAGGGTTAATGATTCATACAGGAAATTCTTGGTTTGGTCACTCTCACACAGGTGGCGTGTAATTGGAACTATAACTCTTGGAATTGCACTTAGCATAGCGCTTATTCCACTTGGTTTTATACAATTTGAATTTATGCAACAATCTGACCAAAGCTTATATACAATAAATATGCAACTAATTTCCGGCTCAACCTTAGCACAAACAAATGATAAGGCAAAGCAGGTTGAGGATTATTTAAAGACTATACCAGAGGTAAAGGATTTTTATACTTATATTGGAAATAACAATGATGAGGCAAATGCAAGTATTAGCGTAATGCTTAAAAGCAAAACAGAACGTAAGAAAAGCCAAAGTAAATTGGCATCTGAAATGCGTGATTGGGGCAAAGCAAACACAAGTGGAACACAATTTATGGTGTCCGAGGCTGCGTCAATGGGTGGCGGTGGTAGTAGTAAACCAATTGCAGTTAACGTAAAAGGCAATGATATGAAGGTGTTAAAGGGAATTGGCGCTCAGGTAGAAGAAACTGCTAAAACAGTTCCAGGACTTGTAGACATTGAAAATTCAGCACGAGCAGGGCAAAGTGAATATCGTGTAAATGTGGATAGATTAGCTTCATCCGTTTATGGTGTGTCACCTCAAATGGTTGCAAGTGCCGTAAGAACAGGGGTTCAAGGAACAAATTCAGGCATTTTCAGACAAAACGGAGAGCAATATAACATTACAGTCAAATTTGAAAAAGGTCAAGTGAATAATGCACTTGATATTGCTTCTATTAAGGTGATGAGCAGCACTGGTCAGCTTATGTCGTTAGACCAAATAGCAACAATTATAAAGGCTGACAGCCCTAATACAATTTCAAGGCAAGACAGACAAGATATGATTACTATTTCGTCAAATATTCAAGGCAAAACAACAGGTGAGGTAAGCGCAGAATTACAGAAAAAGGTTAAACAGATTCAACTACCAATTGGCTATACAATCGATTATGGCGCAAACCAAAAAGCAATGGCAGATTCTTTAGGCGCAATGGGGCTTGCACTTCTTGCCTCACTTGCATTTGTGTATATGATTCTTGTAGTTTTGTATAATTCATATCTAACGCCACTAATTCGTATGCTTGCGCTACCATGTGCAATTATAGGTGCTTTGGGGCTTACGGCAATGCTTGGCAAGCCAATAGATATTATGGCAATGATAGGGCTTATAATGCTCGACGGCTTAGCCTCGAAAAATGGTACACTTTTAATTGATTATACCAACACATTAACAAGCCGAGGTATGCCACTTAAAGAAGCACTAATTGAAGCTGGTACAACGAGGCTTAGACCAATTATTATGACGTCTATGACGATGATTGTGGGAATGCTGCCTGCTGCGCTTGCAATAGGTGATGGAAGCGAAACGAAATCTGGCATGGCGCTTATAGTAATAGGTGGTATGATTTCATCAACAATTTTAACACCAATTTTATTGCCGGTTGTTTACACCTTAATTGATGATTATAAGCATATATTCAAAAGAAAAAATAAACCAAATGTAAATGCATTGGAGGCTATAAATAATGAGATATAATAAACCAATAATTAGACTAATCATTTTGTGTTTTGCTGTAATAATGGGCTTTACTGGCTGTGGCAAGGCTGTTGTAAAGGAGCAACCAATAAAAAATGTAAAAACAATTAAGGCAGTAGTAGGCTCAATTTCCACGACAGTAGAATACCCTGCCAAGCTTAAAGGCGTACAGGAAATTGCTATATCGCCTAAAAATATTGGTAAGGTTGCGCAGGTTAATGTATCTGTTGGGCAGGCTGTAAAGCAGGGTGATGTGCTTTTTAGAATGGACACAAAGGATTTAGAGGCGCAATATCAAGTGGGAAGTGCAAATTTATACAGCGCTAATGCAAGCTATACTGATAGGATTATGCAGGCAGAAAAAACCTTTAAACAAGAGAAAATTAAATTCGATGATGCAAAGCGTGATTATAACGATGTTTCATCAGGGCAAATTTCCGACTCTGGAAAGGCGCTCAAACAGGCAACAATTACTTATGATGACTCTAAAAAACAGTATGACCAAAATGTTGCTCTATTTCAGCAAGGTGCAATTTCAAAGCAAATATTAGATGATTCTAAAAACCGATTAGATACCGCAACGGTTAGCCTAAATAGTTTAAAAGATACTATTGCAAGCACATACGAAAATGCTAAAATAACTTATGATAATGCAAAGTATAATTTAGACCTTCTTAATTCACAAACTGGAAATACGGCGCAGGCACAGGTTAAGCAAGCAACAGCTGGGCTATATACAACCTCGGTGCAAATCGACAGCGCAACAGTAACCTCGCCAATTAGTGGTGTGGTTTCAGTTAGAAATGTTGATAATGGCGAGGTAGCGCCATCTGGACAGCCAACTATTGTTGTTATTGATACAACTTCAATGATTGCTGAAATATCAATTCCAGATAAAATGGTTGATAGAATTAGTATTGGTCAAGTTTTGCCAGTTAAAATTTCCACAATGAATGATGAGCAGGTTCAAGGTAAAATAAGCAATATAAGCCCTGCGGCAGATTCTACAACCCAAACCTTTACTGTGAAAATAAAAATTGATAACAGCAATGCACTAATAAAAGCTGGTGTGTTTGCCCGTGTTTTATTCCCTGCAGAGCAAAAGGATAATGTTGTAATTGTTCCTAATGAAGCAGTTAGTATAGAAAACGGTGTAAACTATATATATACTGTTGATGGTGATGTAGTGCATAAAATTGCTGTTGAAATTGGGCTTGTGAATGAAACTAATACAGAAATAAAAAATGGCATTAAAGAAGGAACACTCATTATAAATGAAGGACAGATGTTCCTTTCAGACGGTGAAAAGGTCAATGTGTTATAATTAAACTATATATAATTGGGGTGGTAATCGTGCCTAAAATTAAATTTTTAGCTGTTTTATTTACGTTAATGCTTGTTATTAGTGGTTGCAGTAGAAATAATAATATAATTTTAAATGGCTCGGTTGAAGCGACTCAGACAAAAATATATAGTGAAAAAGCAGGAAAAGTGCTTGGGATATTGAAAAATGAGGGCGCACAGGTAAATGCTGATGATTTAATAATAGAGATAGATTCGCAATATCAAGGGCTTGTTATAAAGCAGCTTCAAGCACTAATAAAAAAAAAAAAAGCTCGATTAGACGAACTGAAAGCAGGAACAAGGCAGGAACAAATTACACAGGCTGAGGCGGCAGTTACGTCTGCAAAAGCACATTATAATGAGGCGGTTAATGGAAGTAGACCAGAGCTAATTTCCCAGGCTCAAAGTGCTGTTGATAGTGCCACTTCAAATCTTACAATAAGCCAGTCATATTATAACCTTGCAGCTACAAAATATCAAACCACTAAAGAGTTATTGGATAATGGCGTTGCAACAAAGGATATGTTAGATGATGTCACTAATAAAAAGGCGACTGCCTCGCTTCAATTAGATAATTCGAATAACGCATTAAAGCAAGCACAAGCACAGCTTACACTCCTCAAAAATAGCTCGACAAAGGAAACAATACAAGTGGCTAATGCAAGTGTGCAGCAAGCACAGGCGCAGCTTTTGCTCCTTAAAAATGGTAACACTTCTCAGGCAATAAAGGCAGCTGAGGCAGATTATGAGCAGGCAGTAGCACAGGTAGAACAAGCTCAAAATAGCTACGAAAAATATGGAGTTAAATCACCAGTTTCGGGTTTTTTAACCGAGAAAAATGTTGATATTGGCGAAATAGTAAACACCGGCACAAATATTGGAACAGTTAGTGATTTGAATGATTTATGGGTTAATTTTTATATTTCACAGAAATATTTAAGTGAGATTAAAATGGGGCAGGAAATAAGCCTAAAAGCAACTTCGTTTAATGGCGCTATAAAAGGAGAAATAATAAATATTTCTCAAATAGCCGAGTACACTCCGAAGAACATTGAAACAAATGAGGCAAAAGAAAGCACCGTATTTAAGTTTAAGGTTAAAATAATTGACAATGTTGAAAATCTTCGCCCTGGAATGACTATATCTGCGAGTATTCCTAACGGAGGCATAAAATGAAGAGCCTTGAATTTGCCATAGAAATTGATAACCTTACTAAAAAATTTGGAGATTTAATTGCAGTAAATAACATAAGCCTCAAAATACCAAAGGGCACTATATATGGGATTTTAGGACCCAATGGCTCTGGGAAATCTACTACCATAAAAATTTTATGTGGAGTTTTGCACCCTACAAATGGTAGCGCTAAGGTTATGGGCTATGATGTTGTGAAAAGCACAGAAATTGTTAGGCAGAATTTGGGGTATATGTCGCAAAAATTCACCCTTTATGATGATCTTACAGTTGAAGAAAATTTAAGCTTTTTCGCAAGTATTTATGGACTTTCAAAAAAAGAATTAGACGAGAGAAAAAAGGAACTCATAGACCTTGCAGGGCTTGAAGGAAGGGAAAAGAGTATTGCTAAGAATTTGAGTGGTGGCTGGAAGCAACGCCTTGCTCTTGTTTGTGCATTAATTCATAAGCCATCTATTCTTATTTTAGACGAACCCACAGCAGGGGTAGACCCTGTTTCAAGAAGGATATTTTGGAGTATAATACATCAGCTTGCAAATGGTGGTATGACTGTTTTGGTTTCCACTCATTATATGGATGAAGCAGAAAGTTGTGATTACACAGCTTTTATCTTTAATGGAAAAATAATGGCTGTCGATAAACCCTCTGCTCTTATAGAAAAAGAGGGGGCGAATAATTTAGAGGATGTATTTATAAATTATGTTGAGCGTGCCTCTGGAAATAAAATTCAAACTGATTTTACCAAAATGAAGTTTTTGAAAAAGGAAGAGGAGGCGTAAAATGCGTAATTTAATTAGTGCAAGGCGATTTTTTGCAATTATGAAAAAGGAGTTTATTCATATTAAAAGGGATAAAATAAGCCTAAGAATAGCCCTTTTAATGCCTGTTATGCTAATGCTACTTTTTGGGTATGCAGTTAATACCGAAGTGGATAATATTAAAACTGCTGTTCTTGACCGTTCAAAGACACAGGAAAGTCGGCAATATATAGAGAAATTTTCAGCCTCTGGGTATTTTAATATTACAAATTATATATTTAGCGAGGACGAACTTGCAGAGCTTATAGACACAGGAGTGGTAAGAGCAGGCATTATTATACCTGAAAGCTTTGCTATTGATATTAACAAGAATGAAAACCCTAATGTTGAAATTGTTGTAGATGGCTCGGACCCAACGACAGCAAGGACAGCACTTTCGAGTGGTGTTATGGTGTCGGAAAATTATTCCCAGAATTTAAGAAATAAATTTATGGATAAAATGGGAATTGCAAATAGCTTGGCACTTCCAGGTGTGAAGGTGAATGTTAAAACTCGTTACAATCCTAACCTTGAAACAAAAAAGTTTACAATACCTGGGCTTTTAGGCGTTATAATGCAAAATATTACTGTTTTACTAACTGCATTTGCTTTTGTTCGTGAAAAAGAGAGCGGAACGATTGAACAGCTTATGGTAACCCCTGTTAAGGCTGTAGAAATTATTACAGCGAAAATGTTACCATTTATACTAATAGGAATGGTTGGGTTTTTTGCATCGCTTGCAATATGTATATTTTGGTTTAAAATAAATATAGTAGGAAGTGTAACGCTCTTAATTTT
>CAYVWT010000081.1:0-6266 GCA_964455565.1 uncultured Clostridiaceae bacterium
TTGTGTTGCACTAACACAATTAAAACAGTTTTATGATGAAAAATATGATAAAATCAGCTTTGTGAAAAACATATTGATAGACAATATAATGTCGGGCGATGTATACATCAAGGCAAGGGCTCTACATCTTAACACAGATGTTTGCCGTATAGCTATGCTAATACGCACGCAGGGTGATGAATTTTCAGCTCATGAAGTAGTAACTGGGCTGTTCCCCGATAAAAACAGAGATTTTGTAATTAGTATCAATGAAACAGATGTGGTTTTAATAAAGGAAGTGCGTGAAGATATTACGCAAAAAGAGCTTGAAGTGGTGGCACATTCTATTGTAGATACACTTGCCTCAGAGCTTATGTCAAATTCTATTGTAGGAATTGGTTCAATAGTATCAACCATAAGCGAAATAGGGCACTCCTATAAGGACGCTTGTGTAGCACTTGAAGTTGGCAAGGTGTTTGATAATGAATGTCCAATAATAAGCTATAATAACCTTGGTATAGGTCGCCTTATATACCAATTGCCAACGAAATTATGCGAGCTATTTCTTGCCGAGGTATTTAAAAAGGGTTCATTAGATTTATTAGATGATGAAACAATAATAACAATACAAAAATTCTTTGAAAATAACCTTAATGTAAGCGAAGCATCAAGGCAACTTTTTGTACACAGAAATACGCTTGTTTATAGATTAGATAAAATTTATAAGCTAACAGGTCTTGATTTAAGGCGCTTTGATGATGCAATAGTATTCAAAGTTGCAATGATGGTTAATAGATATTTGCATTCAGATACAATAAATATTTAGTCAAACTATAGAGGTGAATACGTCTTGATATTGCTTAATAATGTAAGCAAGAAATATGAAAATGGTACACTTGCACTTGATAATGTTAGCTTTTATATCGATAAAGGTGAATTTGTGTTTATAGTTGGCTCATCTGGTGCAGGCAAATCAACCTTGACAAAACTAATCTTATGCGAGGAAAAGCTAACAGGTGGAAGCCTTAGAATAAATGGAATTGATGTAGATGGTTTGCATAAGAGGGAAATGCCATTTTACAGACGTTCTCTTGGAATGGTTTTTCAAGATTTTCGTCTGTTGCCCAATAAAACAGTATTCGAGAATATAGCTTTTGCAATGCAAATTAGAGGTGCATCAAACAAGGAAGTAAGGCGCTGTGTTCCTAATGTGCTTAGTATGGTAGGGCTTTCTCATAAGGCAAAGGTGCGCCCAAATGAGCTTTCTGGTGGGGAACAACAACGTGTTGCGCTTGCTCGTGCTATGGTAAATAATCCTCCTGTTTTAATAGCGGACGAGCCTACGGGTAATTTAGACCCATCAACAGCAGGGGAAATAATGCAAATTTTAGAAGACATAAACCGCCGTGGAACAACGGTACTTGTTATAACTCACGCAAAGGGTATAGTAGATAAAATGCAGAAAAGAGTTATAGAAATAGACCGTGGGAACATAATTCGTGACGAGGAAAGAGGCGGTTACGCAAATGAAGGTTAGAGCGTTGAAATATTTTTTAGAAGAGGGTTTTAGAAGCTTTTGGGTAAATAGGCTAATGTCGGCCGCATCTTCAATAATAGTAACAGCGTGCCTTTTAATATTCGGCATATATATTTTGTTTTCAATGAATATCAATTATATTGCTAATCAGTTGAAATCTCAGTTTGAGATTCAAGTTTTTGTAAAAGAAGGAACTCCTGTGGCACGAACAAAAGAAATCGGGTTGGATATAAAGAAAATTGAAAATGTAAAAGATGCAGTGTTCTTTTCAAAACAAGAAGCACTGCTTGATTATAAAGCAAAGCTTGGTGATTCTGCAACTATGCTTGATGGGTTAGAAACAGATAACCCACTTCGTGATTCATACAAGGTTACGGTAAGTAGTCTTGAAAGTGTCCAAAATGTAATGGTTGAAATGGAAAAAATATCTGGTATAATAAAGGTAAATAATAATCAGGCTACAATTGATAAAATAGTAAGAGCAACGTCAATAATTAGAAATATAAGCCTGTGGGCAATGGTTATAATTGCAATAATTGCAATATTCATCATATCAAATACAATTAAAATAACGGTGTTTGCACGCAGACGAGATATAAATATAATGAAGTATTTAGGCGCTACAAATTGGTTTATTAGCTGGCCGTTTATGATAGAGGGAATGTTAATTGGCGTAATTGGTGCAGTGATTTCACTTTTAGTTGCAACACAAGGGTATAATTATTTTGTTAATACAGTAAGTGAATTCATCGGAGGCTCGTTAAAAATGTATACGCTTTATGAGGTTATATGGCAGCTTGTATTTTATTTCTTTGGAATAGGTATACTGCTTGGTGCAATAGGAAGTGGAATATCATTAAGACGTCATTTGCACGTATAAGGGGTGAAAAAGGTTTGAGAATGAATGATAAGACGAAAAAAATTGTGGCAATAATTGTAGTAGTATTTTTCGCAATTGCATTTGTATTGCCATTAATGGCGATATTTGTTAAGGCTGCTCCGTCGCAACAGCAGCTTAACCAAGAGCTTAAACAGCAAGCGCAAAAAAAAAATGCAATTAACAATGAAATAAAAGAAATAAAAGAGCAAAAGAAAGATATAATTGCAGAAAAAAAGAAAATAGATGGCGAAGTAAAAGGGCTCGAGGATGATGTTGATTCTCTAAACGGTGGAATTACACAAGATAACCAAGACATTACACAAATTAATGCTGATTTGCAAGAGGCAACAATAGCCTCGCAAAAACAGTATGAAACCTTTAAAAAACGTGTTCGTGTAATGTATGAGCAAGGTTCAAGTGGTTACCTTGAAGTGCTTTTATCTGCACAAAATTTTACGGACTTTTTAAACCGATTTGAAATAATTAAGCAAATTGCTACATATGATAAAGATATGGTTAGCCGATTAGAGCAAACAAGAAAGTCTATTGACGCTAATAAATTGGCGTTAGAACAAAAAAAGCAATCAAAGGTTGTTAAAGTGTCCTCACTTAAAGAAAAGGTATCAAGCCTTGGTAAAAAACAAGTGCAAAGAGATGCTTTGATGAGCGAGCTTACTCAAACAGAGCAGGAGCTTGTAAAAACCTTAAAGGCAGTCGAAGCAGAGGAGCAACAAACTCGTGCAGAGCTACGCTCTTTAATGAGCCCACCTAATACAACGAAATATGCAGGTGGCAAAATGGCATGGCCGGCGCCTGGATATTATACTGTAACGTCACCATTCGGCTATCGTTTTCACCCTGTTTTAAAGGTTAATAAATTGCACACAGGAGTAGATGTCGCTGTGCCTTCTGGTTCTAGTATTGTCGCTGTGAATGGTGGCAAGGTAATAAAGGCAGGGTATAACGGAGCGTATGGAAACCATGTAATTATTGATCATGGGGGTGGCGTTGCAACCTTGTATGCCCATGGAAGCTCACTTGGTGTATCTGTGGGGCAACAGGTAAGCCGTGGACAGCAAATTATGAAGGCAGGCAGTACAGGGTATTCCACAGGTCCACATTTGCATTTTGAAGTAATAGTAAATGGAGAACCTGTTAATCCAATGGGATATTATTAAAGTTAAAGGGGCATATAATGGAAAATAAGAAGGATCTATTAAAGGTCATATCAATAACAGTAATAATAACTTCAATAGTAACATTTATGGCAACATCATCATTTTTCACTTTTGTGCTTAAAGCACATTCTACTGCAAATCTCCCTGGTGGTGAGAAAATATTTGAGGTTATGAACATTTTAGATAATAAGTATTATCAAGATATTGATAAAGGTCAAGTGGTTGAAAAAGCAGTTGGTGCAATGGTAAGCTCGCTTGGTGACCCATACACAACCTATATGAACAAAGATGAATGGGCAGAATTCAACACATACATCACAGGAAAATATTCAGGTGTAGGGTTAACGGTATCTGGTGATAAAACAGATAATAAAATAGTTGTTATATCCCCATTTGATGGCTCACCCAGTGATAAGGCAGGAATTAAGGCAGGAGATAAAGTAATAAAGGTAAATGGTGAGGAAGTATTTGCTGATAATATAGACTCTGCAACCTCTAAAATGAAGGGTGAAAAAGGAACAAATGTAACCCTAACTGTGCTTAAAAAAGACACAAATGAGGTTGTCGACATTGTAATAACTCGTGATGAAATAAAAATGCAGTCCGTTCGCTCGGAAATGAAAGGTGATATTGGCTATATCAGAATTTCAATATTTGATACAGATACAGGAAATGAATTTGCAAGCCACCTTGAAAAAATGAGGGACGGTGGTGCAAAAGCATTAATAGTAGATGTTCGTAATAATGGTGGTGGTGTAGTAAGTGCCGTTGTACAGGTGGCAGAAAGCCTTTTAAAGCCAGAAAGTATGATTTTCTACACACAGGATAAACAGGGCAAAAGGCAGGAATTTAAAACAAGAGGTAGTGGCGTGGATTTGCCAATGGTACTATTAATGAACGAAGGCTCGGCAAGTGCTTCGGAAATACTTGCAGGTTCACTTCGTGATAATAAAAAGGCAACATTAGTTGGAAATAAATCCTTCGGCAAGGGTGTTGTTCAACAGCCTGTGGAGCTAAAAGACGGTAGCGTTGTAAAAGTTACTGTTGAAAAATATTTCACTCCAATTGGAGAAGATATAAACAAACAAGGTATAAAACCTGATGTTGAAGTGAAATTGGTAAGCGAAAAGGATGAACAGCTACAAAAGGCAATTGAAATTTTAAACAAGTAACATTAGCATAAATTAAACACCTCTGCGTATATATAATTATAACGGGGGTGTTTGTTTGTATAGTGTGGGTATAATCGCAAGCGACGAGGAGCGAAAATCGAAAGAAAAATGGTACCAATTTTGGAAAAGGAACAAGGCTGAATATTTATATATTGAAAAGTATGATTTAGTTTTGGTAATTACATATCTTTCTCAAAATATCGAGAAAATATTTAAAAAAGAAGGGGTTGAAAACGCTGTCTGCACAAAATCGGCGGCTAACCAAAAATCTTTTGTAACGGTTGAATTAGCAGATGGAATAAATCTTTTCAAAAACCTATTGCCTGATATAACAAAAAAGGTAATTAAAATAGCTGGCATAGATAAACAAAGCAGTACACTTGCAATTATTGACGAGCAGTTAGAAGAAGACGCAGAAACACTAATTGGAAAATTATATGGAGATTTTAAGTATATAATTTTAATAACAAATAACACGGCAAGGGCAAGGGAAATATCCAGAAAAGCGTTAGACGAATATGGGCTAACAATAGAAACATCAGGCATAAATACAAGGGCAAATTGTGACATAGCTATTAAAATTGGAAATGGTAGCGCAAAATTACCTAAACATACCATTTTAATTGATGCAAGTTGTGAGCATAATAAAACAAATAAAAATTTGACAATAAATTGGTTAGACCTATACAAAACAATTAGCCTACCTTTTGTATTTGACAGCTTGCAGATAACCGAAGCTATTGAAAAAGTGTGTGGAGTCGAGCTACCTCGCAAGCTAAGTGAATTTAAGTTTAATGGGAAAGTGGTAAGCACATCTAAGCTTGCTAAAAAGAAGTGAAAATTATTGACAACTTAATTGGTATTGTATATAATGATATGATAAATTAACATAACAGACCTGTCCGCTAACCCAGTGCGAGCGGATAGTCGAGGATTTTGCCACCGTGTCTGGGTTAGTGGACAGGTCTAATATAAGTAACATATTAAAAGGAGTTGGGAAGAATGGCAATAGCTAAACAGGTTGTTCTAACATGTGAGGGCTTGGAAAAATTAGAAAAAGAGCTTGAAACCTTAAAAACTGTAAAGCGTAAAGACATTGCAGAAAAAATAAAGCAGGCTCGTGAATTCGGTGATTTATCAGAAAATTCTGAATATGACGAAGCTAAAAATGAGCAAGCCCAAGTGGAAAGCCGAATAGTGCAAATAGAAAATATGCTAAAAGGCGCAAAGGTAATCGATGAAGACGATGTAACAACAGATGTAGTATCACTTGGCTCAAAAGTAAAGGTATTAGACGTTGAGTATAACGAAGAGGTAGTTTATAATATCGTAGGTTCAACCGAGGCAGACCCATCTGCATTTAAAATTTCAGACGGTTCACCAGTTGGAAGTATGTTAATAGGCAAAAAAGTAGGAGATTCAGTAGATGTTACTGTGCCTGCTGGAATTATCACGTTCAAAATTTTAGAGATAAATAAATAGGGGGTACCAAGGTGGGCGAGGATACAAAAGAGACAATA
>CAYVWT010000082.1:0-6230 GCA_964455565.1 uncultured Clostridiaceae bacterium
TCTCTATCATAGCAAGAGTTTTACCAGTAAATTCAGTTGTAATACCTCTAACTATTTCTTGATGCGCATGGTGTGACATTGATAAATCAAAAGGTGATTTTCTAAATTTTATAATTAGAACATATACAAAACCGATAAATATACCAGGTAGATAAGCAATAATATGAATCGGATTAGGGTTGTTAACAATATCTGCTAAAGAAAAACTACCCGACGCCATAAATATTCCAATTGCAGTAAGCAGTACCATTGGTTCGTAAGACATCATAAGCAGTAGCTCACGTTCAGCACCAATATAGCTATATGGTGAATGAGTTGAGTAACCACCCAAAACCAAGAAAATACTTGCTAAGGTTAATACGAAAATAACCAATAAAATATCTACACCACAGAAAAATAATACACCAGTAATTATAATGAAAATCAAAAAACCTAATATATAAAAATTCTGTGAGTTTGTAACAATTGTGCTTTCTTTTTGCAAAAGCTTAAGCACGTCATAAAAAGGTTGTAAAAGCGGAGGTCCAACTCTTCCTTGAAACCTTGCAGAAATTATTCTGTCAATTCCAGTTAATAAACCGCCTTCAATAGGTGCTAAAATTATAAATCCTAATGCTATCCAAAAATAATTCATATAAAAAAAGTCACCCCCAGCAATATTATAATAAGTATTATTCCAATAATTGTGCCCCATAAATTATACTTCTCTTCGCCAAAATACTCTTGTAAATAATAGTTATTTAAGCCTAATTCCTTTACAGACCCAGCAGCTCCATGGAAGCTCTGGCTTGCCTGGTATAACTCTGTATTTTTAGTAATATTAGAACCACAAAGGTATGCAGACACATGCCTTATGTCTTTCCTTTGGAAAAGCAAACGTAGTGGCAGAAGCATAATAAGCGCCAGCATACCAAGCATAATTAAAATATTACCACTGTCCATATTAAATTTATGGTGATAAATGTTCTGAGTGTAAGGGTCTACAATTCCTGATGATATCCACGGGAATGTAATACACGTTAGAACAGTTAGTGTCGACAAAGTTCCAAGTGTGAACCATTCATCTTTTGTAACAAACTCCTCATTTAGTTCTATTGGATGAATAATCATAATTATTTTGCCTATCCACTTTGTCCAGAAGAAAAGTGTTACTGCACTACCAAAAGAAACGATTATCGCTAAAATAGGATTAACAGTAATTAGCGTTTCAAGTGCTGCCCATTTACTAATTAACATACCGAATGGAGCAATAAACATACCAGCAATACCTACAAGTAAAAATGCAGCAACCTTTGGCATTTTCATTATTAAACCATCCATATCCTCTACATTAAGGCTATCAATTCCACTCTCGATTGTTCCAACACATAAGAATAGTAGAGATTTAGCAACAGCGTGGAAAATTGTTAAGAAAATAGCAACCCATACAGCTTGATACGTTCCAACACCTGCACAGGTTACGATAAGCCCTAAGTTTGCGATTGTGGAATACGCAAGTATTTTTTTAACATTTTGCTGTGAAACAGCAATACAAGAAGCAATGAAGAATGTTATAGCGCCAAGTAGTGCCACAACGGAACCAACAAGCGTGCCCTCCATTACAGGGGCTAACCTTATAAGGATGTACACACCAGTCTTTACCATTGTGCTTGAATGTAATAGTGCCGATACTGGCGTTGGTGCAACCATAGCACCAAGTAGCCATGAAGAAAACGGAATTTGTGCTGATTTGGTAATACCTGCAACGCTTATTAGTGCTACCGGCAATGCAATTAGCATTGGGTTAAATGCAAGCAATTTATCAAGCTCGCCGATATTCATTGTATGCAATATATATATCGCAATTATAAAAGCAAATCCACCGATTAGGTTCATAAACAATGCACGGAAAGCATTTTGCTTTGCTTCGGCTGTTCTTGTGTATCCTATTAGTAGGAATGAACAGAATGTTGTAATTTCCCAGAAAAACAAAAGCCATATAAGACTGTTTGAAAATACAAGCCCAAACATAGCCGATAAAAAGACAAACAAAATAAAGAAAAAGTAGTTAGACCTATCCTTTACATGTTTGTGGTGATGATAATTTTTCATATAGCCTAATGCAAACACACATATTAAGCTACCGATTATTCCAATTAACAGTGCCATTATTATTGAAAGGTTGTCCAACACTAAATTATTTTCAATATGAATTTTATGAGTAAAAAACTCGATAAAAACTGTAAAAATAAATTGCGCAACAGCAAGTACAATAACTCCAAACTTTTTGTACTTAACACCTTGTAAGCAAATAATAGTAGTAACAGCAAAGTCTGCTAAAATAATTAAATAATTAATCATTTCGCTGTCGATATTATACTTTATTGGAACTTGCAAGCCCATATTTCTCACTAACAAAGAAATAGACGCTATTGCAAGTACAGCTCCTGCAACTTTAACAATAATATCCCTTAGAGCATCCCTTTTTACAAAAAGTAGCATAAGTGCTACAACAAGAGGTAAAACAATTAAAAGCTCAATAGTCAACATATTTTTATCTCTTCCTTAAATAAAATATTGTAAATATAGACTTGCCTTAGTCAAAAAGCAAATTTTTTTTGCGTTTACACGCAAAAAAATAGCAAAAGTTATATCCCCCTCACTAATACGGAACAACTATATCACTTTCGTTTTTAATTGTCAATAATTTTTTGGTTATTTTACCGAAAAAATTACTATTTTTTTGTTAAACATTGTTAAATTATCCACAATGTTAGCATTTATAAAATTATTGATTCGCAGATATTGACATTTTATTCAGTTTGATGTATTATTCAGTTTAAAGCCTCGTTTATTACAATTTTATTTGCATATAATAGTTACATAAAACTACACTTAAAAAATTGTGTTAATATATAATTTGAAAATTCAAAGGGGAAATATTTATGTATAAAAGAATTAAGCGGTTTTTAGTTGGCACACCGTTAGATAATAATGCTATCAATGATGAAAAGTACGGAGTTCTTTGGGGGCTTCCAATCTTAGCAAGTGATGCTATTTCTTCTGTTGCTTATGCGGGTCAGGAAATGCTTATTGTTTTAATACCAGTAATTGGTGTTCTTGCATATTCACAACTATCTGTTGTTTCATTTGGTATCATAGGGCTATTGTTCTTATTAATGCTCTCTTACAGGCAAACGATTGATAATTATCCAAACGGTGGAGGAGCATTTATAGTATCCAAAGAAAACCTTGGGGTGTATGCAGGCGTTACAGCTGGGGCGGCTCTTTCTATCGACTATATTCTTACCGTTGCAGTTAGTATTTCATCTGGTGTTGAGCAAATAACATCTGCTTTCCCACAATTAAAACAACATTATGGTTCTATAATAATTTCTGTTGTATTAGTTTTAATTATGATGGTTGGTAATTTGCGTGGCATAAGGGAATCCTCAAAGGCTTTTGGCTTGCCAGCTTATGCTTTTATATTTGCCTTATTGGCAATGCTTTTAACTGGGTTTTATAAAGTTATAGTGCTGCATTATGTTCCAACAGTTCCTGATTTAAAAGCAGCAGTCGAGCCATTATCTTGGATTCTCTTACTTAAAGCGTTTTCAAGTGGATGTACTGCACTAACAGGTATTGAGGCAGTAAGTAACGCAGTTCCAAATTTTAAAGACCCTGCAACTAAGCATGCAAAAACTGTACTACTTCTTTTGTCAGTAATCATACTATTTTTGTTTGGTGGAACGTCAATCCTTGCAAATATGTACCGTGTAGTTCCTGGCGATAGAGCAATGCTAATTCTTATGGCAGAACAAATATTTGGTGTTGGCTTTATGTATTATTTTGTAACCGCAACTACTTTTATAATACTTATTATGGCAGCGAACACAGCATATTCAGGTTTCCCTATGTTAATTTCGGTAATGGCAAAAGAAGGTTATGCACCTCGCCAATTGTGTATGAGAGGCGATAGACTAGCTTATGATAACGGAATTGTCCTTCTTACTATTGTTTCTATTATATTAATTATTGCATTTAAGGCAAGTGTTACATCACTTATTGGACTATATGCCATTGGCGTATTTATATCCTTCACGCTTTCCCAAACAGGAATGTTTGTGAAATGGTGCAGGGATAAAGGAAGACATTGGCAGTTAAAAGCATCTATAAATGGTTTTGGTGCAGTTATAACAGCCATTGCTGTTGTTATAATAGCAATCGAAAAATTCAATCAAGGTGCTTGGCTTGTTGTATTTTTAATACCTATTATGATTTTCCTAATATTAAAGGTTGAGAGGCATTATAAATCGGTTAAAAAACAGCTTCGTATAAAGCCAGAAGAATATGATGATTATGATATGAGCGCAGATAAATATCGCAACCGTGTTATCGTTCCAATTGAAAGCATAAATAAATCAAGTGTAAGGGCATTAAAATACGCTAAAACAATATCAGATAATATTATTGCATTTAATGTTGCGATTGATGACGATACAGCAAATGAGCTAAGAATGAAATATGAAAAGCTTAATGCAGGAGTGCCATTAACTATCGAATTTTCACCATTTAGGGAAATTGTTGACCCTCTTTTAAGGTTTATTGCATCAGAGGAATATGCGTATAAAAAAGGTGATATTATTACCGTTATTCTTCCTCAGTTTAAAGTAAATAAACCGTGGCATAAATTCTTGCATAATAACACCGAATTCTTTATACGGCAGGAGCTTTTAAAGCACAAGCATATTGTTGTATCAACTATTCCACTTCAATTAAAAGACGACAAAACAATACTAAATTCATAAAAATTATTAACTCCGTTACAATTTTTTGTAGCGGAGCTTTTATATACTGCATTTTTTAAATATGGAATTATCCATATAAATCTTAACAAATCCACAAAACAAGGCTTGTAATTTTTGCAACAATTTATTATAATATATGTTATAAATCAAAACGAGGTGAAGGTTATGAATATAGGATTACAGAAAAAAATATGCCTTCACAAAAGATTGGTAAGCTAGGGCAATTGATAAGTAAACAATTGCAGTAAAAGACAAATGAGCTACACTTTTGACAGTGTGGCTCATTTTTTGCAAAGCATATTGAAATTGTGTCTTGACAAGGGGGACACTATACAAACTAAAATTAGTTATAATCTATTAGACTTCTTTTCAATTTCATTGCAGGATCAACTATAAATTTGCCTGTGCCATCGTCAGTAAATCCAAATGATGCTCTTAGTATATCTTTATATGCCCAATGTGATGAATTTAAATCTGGATATGGATTGCTTTGATGCTCAATGTCATAATTTTCGCCTCTGCCAATTAATCTATTTATTATTACAACATATTCTGCACGAGTTAGTAGTGCATCTGGTCTAATTGTACCTTCTTCATACCCTACTAAAAGCCCAGCATTTACAAGTGCTTTTATACAGCTGTAATATTTGTGTGCTTTTGGCAAATCGCTAAAATTTATTACTTTATTTGCATCTGGTTGAAGTCCCATAGCATAAGCAATAATCTTGCTCGCCTCACCGTGAGTAATTGTTCCTGTTGGATTAACCTTCTTAGTACTTACATCAAAAATGCTAATAGAAGTCATATACTCTATTGCACTAAACGACCATCTATCTTTTGCCACATCAGTAAAGTCTGCTATGGCTGGACGCACGAAACCAGTTGTTTTGCCATCTTGTTTTAGAAGCCTATATAAAAGCGCACTTGCTTCTTCTCTTTTAATAGTGTCGTCTGCCCCAACAGTTCCTTGTTCATAACCATATAAGTAAGCATAATTGAAATTCAAATATATTCGTGGTCTGTTAGGAATATCTGATACAGGTTCAATACTTATAGGCATAGTTACCGTAATGGTTGAAGTAGTACTTCCACCTTTTCCATCTGAAATAGTAACCAGAAAGCTATCTAAACCAACAGCGTTATTGCTTGGCGTATATGTGTAAGCACCAGTTGTCACATTTACACTTGCAGTTCCTTTTGCAGGTGATGTGCTTACAAAATATGTAAGTGTATCATTGTTAACATCAGTTGCTAATATATTGCCAGATACAGCTGTGTTCGAGGCTGTGTTAATGCTATAATTTGATGAAACTGGTGGATTATTTACAGGAATATCTACCACAACAGGTGGATTTTCGACGACATCTTTCTCAACTGACGATGGAATAAGTCTTCTTATTACATTGTTATCAGTATCTGAAATATACACTGTTCCATCTCCAT
>CAYVWT010000083.1:0-6180 GCA_964455565.1 uncultured Clostridiaceae bacterium
ATAATGAACACGCTTTATGAAAAAAGCAATAGGGAAATGCTTCGTTCTAAAAGAGTTAGTGAACTTTGTGAGGCTATTGCAATTAAAATGGATTTTGCAAAGGACGAAATAAATCAAATTAGAATAGCGGGGCTTATGCACGATATAGGAAAAATAGGAATTGATGAAAAAATTCTTGATAAGCCACACAAATTAAATTGCGATGAATGGGACGAAATTAGAAGACATTCGGAAATAGGGTATAGAATATTAAGCTCTGTAAATGAATTTTCAGAAATTGCTGATTTTATTCTTGAACATCACGAAAAATGGGACGGAAGTGGATACCCTAAAGGTATTAAAGGCGAAGTAATATCCTTGCAGGCAAGGATTATTACACTTGCAGATGCGTATGATGCTATGTTAGCTGGCAGGCCTTATAGGGCAGGCTTAAAGCAGGAAGAGGTTATAAAAGAAATAAAAAGATGTGCAGGTACCCAGTTTGACCCTTACATAGCGAAAGTGTTTGTTGAAAAGGTTTTAGGAAAAGTTTGGTAATTGTGTAGTGTTTATAATTTATGCATATTATGTATTAAATACCTTTTTAAAGGAGATATGCTATGTTAAACACTAAAAACATTTATAATAGAGATAAGGCAGTTTTATATGCACATACTTGGGCATATAAAAGGAACCCCGAATATTACAGCTTTGATAATTTGGGGGGAGATTGTACTAATTTTGCTTCGCAGGTTTTATATAATGGTGGTAAGGCTATGAATTATAAGTCCTTATATGGCTGGTATTATAAGGACTTGAATAATAGAACACCCTCTTGGAGTGGTGTGGAATTTTTATATAAATTTTTAACAACAAGTAGCACACCCTACGCCCAGCGTGTTGAAGCTTCTGATATTGTTTATGGAGATTTAATTCAATTATCTTTTACAGGAGATGAATTCAAGCATACACTTGTTGTGGTTGAGGCTGGTAGCCCTGCGGATATAAGTAATATATTAATTGCAACACATACTTATGATTCCGATTATAGGCCACTTTCGACATATACTTGGTCAGATATTAGATTTCTGCATATTACTTAAATAAGGAGAATTAAGCGAATGTTAAAACCAAAGCTGTTTCGATAATAAAACATCGAAAAACAGAATTAAGCAAAAAACAATTTATGAGAGATTGCATTTCTGGTATTATTGTAGCAATTATTGCCCTCCCATTATCCGTTGCCCTTGCAATTGCATCTGGTGTTTCACCTGAAAAAGGTTTGATTACAGCTATAATTGGAGGGTTTTTAATTTCCTTTTTGGGTGGCAGCAGGGTTCAAATAGGAGGCCCAACAGGAGCTTTTGTTATAATAGTATATGGAATTGTACAAAAATATGGCATTGAGGGCTTAACCATTGCAACAATTATGTCTGGCGCATTATTAGTTGTTTTTGGGCTTTTTAGGTTTGGTAGCATTATTAAATACATACCATACCCCATTACAACAGGCTTTACAGCAGGTATCGCTGTTGTTTTGTTCTCAACACAGGTGAAGGACTTTTTAGGGCTTAAAATTGAACACGTTCCCTCGGAATTCTTTGAAAAATGGGGCAGTTATTTTTCAAGCATCCACACAATTCAATTAGAAACCTTAATTGTTGGTGCTTCGGCACTGCTAATAATAATTTTAATGCCGAAAATAAATAAAACCATACCAGGCTCGTTAATTGCATTAGTATTTACAACAATTGCAGTGCAAATTTTTCATTTGCCAGTTGCAACAATAGGTAGCATTTTTGGGGAAATATCGTCGTCTATACCAGCGCCAAAGCTTGTGGGAATAAATATGCAAACGATAAGTGACCTTATGCACCCTGCAATTACAATTGCAATTTTAGCAGGAATAGAATCACTTCTTTCTGCTGTTGTAGCAGATGGTATGATTGGCAAAAAGCATAATTCTAATATGGAGCTTATAGCGCAGGGCGTTGCGAATATCGGCTGTGCAATTTTTGGCGGAATTCCAGCAACAGGTGCAATTTCAAGAACGGCTGCTAATGTTAAAAATGGTGGCAGAACTCCAATTGCAGGTATTGTTCATTCGGTTGTTCTTTTGCTTATAATGTTAATTTTTATGCCGTTTGCAAAGCTAATCCCTATGACTACCCTTGCTGCTATTCTTATGGTTGTGGCATATAATATGAGCGAATGGCGTGCGTTTAAAGGCTTGTTTAACTCGACTAAAAGTGATACAGCTGTGCTTTTAATTACATTTTTACTTACAGTTATATTTGATTTGGTGGTTGCAATTGAGTTAGGTATGATTTTTGCTTTATTCCTTTCTATTAAAAAAATTGCAGATAGCACACAGATAAATGAAGTTAACCCACTTCTTAAGGATATGTCTGAGGACGAGGAAAACGAAACAGAATATTCTTCAGAAACGTCTGATACACCAAAACAAATTCTTGTATATGAGATTAATGGGGCGCTGTTTTTCGGGGCTGCAAGTACCTTTATGGACGTTATGAATGAGGTCAGCGCAACAGCAGATATTTTAATTATAAGAATGAAAAATGTGCCTATTTTTGATGCAACTGCATTAGATGTGTTAAAACGAATAGATATGCGTTGCAGGAAACACCATATTATGCTTATGTTAACCGAGCTTCAACCACAACCCAGAAAGCTATTAGATAAAACTGGTTTCGTTGACAAATTAGGCGAGGAAAGACTTTTTGAAAAGTTTGATGATGCGTTTGAAGTAGCACGTTCAATTGTGGATTTTAAAAATAAAACAGCTAAGGTTAGGAAAAAGAAAAGCTTAGTAGCAAAATAATGGAACTTTTTGTTATTAAATTCGTCTTAATGGTATACCAAATTTTTTGAGGAGGAATATATATGAAAAGAATTACAGTAATATTTGTTACACTTTGTATGCTACTTACCATTTTAGTGCCTTTTGCAATAGTAAATGGTGAAATTTCAGACACAATTGAGATGTATGTTGATAGTGGAAAGGCTTTCGTAAATGGAGCAGAATGTTACATAGACAAGGATAACAAGGCAGTTACCCCAATTGTAGAAAATGCACGAACGTTAGTTCCTGTGCGTTTTATAGCAGAGAGCCTTAAAATGAATGTGTCTTGGGACGAGGGCGCCCAATTAGTAACTATTGATAATGGCAATTTTGTTGTTAAATTCACTATTGGTAGTAATGAAATGACTGTTAACGATGAAAAAAGACCGATAGATAGTGAAAATAATAAAATAATTGCAAAAACAGAGAATGACAGAACATTAATTCCAGTTAGGGCACTTCTTGAAGCCATTGGCAAAAAAGTATTTTATGATAGAGGGCTTATAGTAATTAGTGATAATGAAAATATTTATAATGCTGAAGCGGATAAGACTATCCTTGATGGAATAATTTCTAAGCTAAATGTTTTGCCAACCGTTGGCACTGCTGAAAATTTGGAAAAGTTGGTTGGAAGTGTTGATAATGGCATAAGGTATTTTGGAAGTGGTGGAGGCGGTATTGTTGCGCCTTCTATGCTCGAGAAAAACGTAAGTGCTGATGTTGCCACAGCACCAACAAATGCAAAAAGTGACTATTCACAAACCAACACACAGGTAAGTGGTGTTGACGAGGCAGACCTTGTTAAAACTGATGGTGAATATGTGTACCAAGTAAATAACCAAAGAATAGTTATTGCAAAAATAAACCCTGCACAGGAAATGAGCGTAACAAATATAATTTCGAGGGCGAAAGAGCAATTTAACCCAATAGATATTTATGTTGATGGCAATAAGCTTGTTGTTTTTGCAAATATAATTAAAAATTATGACCAGCCACAAATTATTGATAGTGCTAATACAAAAATGATTAGACGACCAGATTATTATAATAACAACCTTTTGGAATGTGCTGTGTATGATATTACAGATAGAAAAGCTCCAAAGCTTGAAAGAACGCTCGACATTGAGGGTGTATATATTTCATCACGCAAAATTGGTGATGTTGTATATATTGTTGCAAGCAAAAATATTTATTATTACGGAAACCCTACCCCACTTTTAAAAAGCGCTTTGACATACACAGATAGTGCAGCTGTAACACCTATTGACGTTGGGTTTGACAAGGTTCGTTATTTCCCTAATTTTGAGGAAAGAAATTATTTAGTTGTTGCATCAATCAACATCACAAAGCCAACTGAAAAAGCTAATGTTGAAACAATGCTTGGTGGAGGGCAAAATATATATGTTTCTAACCAAAACCTTTTTGTTGCAACAGGCAAATATAATAATGAAAATAATACTCAAAGCACGCTTATCTATAAATTCTCACTAAACAATGGCACAATAACTTATTTAAGCAAGGGCGAGGTTGCAGGTAATATTATAAACCAATTTTCAATGGACGAAAACAAAGGTAGCTTTCGCATATCTACAACTGTAAACGGTGCACAGCAGTACAACAACCTTTATATTTTAGACGACACTATGAAGCCTCGTGGCAAAATAGAAAACATAGCACCAGGTGAAAAAATATATTCAACTCGTTTCGTAGGTGATAGAGGGTATATGGTTACCTTTAAGCAGATTGACCCTTTGTTTGTAATGGATTTATCTGACATAGATAACCCTAAAATTCTTGGCAAATTAAAAATTCCAGGGTATAGTGATTATATGCACCCAATAGATGAAAACCACATTTTAGGCTTTGGCAAGGATACCATTGAGCAACAAATTTATGATGAAAAGGGCAACCCTATTGGTGATTCCCGTGCGCTATATCAAGGAATGAAAATGTCACTATTCGACGTAACTGATGTAGCAAATCCAAAACAGGAATTCGTAGAAATAATAGGCGATAGAGGTACAGATTCCCCATTACTTCAAAACCATAAGGCTCTTTTATATTCGCCAGAAAAGAAGCTACTTGCTTTCCCAATTACAGTTAGAAAAATACAAGGAAGTGCCACAACTGGGCAATATGGTGAATTTACTTTTAACGGTGCGTATGTTTATAATTTTGATATAGAAGCAGGCTTTAAGCTAAAAGGGAAAATAAGCCACCTTACTGAGCAGGATATTCTAAAAGCTGGGGATTATCCAGACTATCGCAAAACAATTGACAGAATTTTATTTGCTGGGGATAATTTAATTACAACCTCGCAGGCAAGAATTGAAGCACATACAATAGCTGATGTAAAATTTGTAAATGGTATAGATATTACACAATAATAAATCCTTGACCTTCCTGCCAATTTCTGATAAAATTACAGAAATAGGCAGGAGGTTTTTTTATGGCTGAGGTTTATACAATTTTATCTTCATTGCTTAAATATATTTTTATAACAATAATATATCTATTTATTTTCGGCATTATTCGTATGATATTTTTAGATATAAGAAAAAGTGAAATGGCACACAAGAAAAACGAATTGCCAAAGGGAACTGCTTGTTTAGAGCTTAAATCTGATAAAAAGGGCTTTTATTTTGACGTAAATAGCATATATCCTCTTGATAATGATGTTGTTGTTATTGGACGTGGTGCCGGCTGTGATATAGCTATTGATGATTTGTATATGTCCACACAGCACTCTCAATTATGGCATGAGGATAACGAATGGTACATAGGGGATATGGGAAGCACAAATGGAACATATGTAAACGGTGAAAAAATGAGCGAGCAACCACTTATACTTGATAATGGTGATGTTATTAAGGTTGGACAAGTTGAATTTTTGGTGGTGATATAATGGGCAATATGCTTAGAATGTTTAGTATAAAAAGACCAATAAATATGTTAGTGCTTATAAATGTACTGGCATTTGGTCTTTTGTTTTTTTATCGCACGCCACTTGATTTTATAGTTTTATATGTGGGGGGCTCTATCCTTGCGCTGTCTGTTATTACATATTCAATTATATATTTTAATCATTTAGGGGATGAATATTTATTTTTAATCGTTTCTATGCTTGTTACACTTGGCGTTGTAATGCTTTGCAGACTGGATTATACCATTGGAATAAAACAGGTGGGCTGGTATCTAATCTCGATTTGTGGCTTTTATATTGCCTATGTTTTTTACCGTTATATTTCAAATTTGGAAAAGCTAAAATGGGTGTATTTTGGTTTGTCTATATTGCTTTTTGTTGCTACGATATTATTTGGCAAAAATATAGGTGGCGC
>CAYVWT010000084.1:0-5984 GCA_964455565.1 uncultured Clostridiaceae bacterium
AAACCATTATCTACAAGGTACATATCAAGACGTTTTTTCAACAACTACACTCCCTTTTAATAACATCTGCGACTGACTGTGCATCAACACCATTTAATTCATAAAGAATACTAAGCGAACCGTGTGTAACTGGCTCGTCCTTATACCCAAGCTTAATAACTGGTACATTTACAATTGATTCTATAAGGCTTCCTGAACCACCTATTTTAACATTATCCTCTAAAACTATAACCTTGCCAGTTTTATTTGCGGATTTAATTATTGTTTCACTATCAAGCGGCTTAACCGTGCGAATATCAATAACCTCTACACTCTCGCCTGAGATTTTCGCAGCAAGCCTTGCTGTTTCTAGCATATTACCAACTGCAACAAGGGTTATTTTATTGCCCTGAGTAGCCACATTTGCCTTGCCAAATTCAAATGGAATTTCTGAAAGAATATCTAAAATTACCTTTGGGTACCTAATAGCAATTGGTCCATTATGATTATTTATAGAATAGTCAAGCATTTCCGAGAGCATATTAGGACTTGACGGTGCAAGAACTGCAATATTTGGAATATGAGTAAGGTATGACAAATCATAAATACCATGATGTGTTTCGCCATCCTCACCAACCAAGCCTGCACGGTCGATAGCAAATACTATATGCAGATTTTGCAGGGCGATATCGTGAAATATTTGGTCATACGCTCTTTGAAGAAATGTTGAATAAATTGCAACAACAGGAACTATGCCACATTTAGAAAGCCCACCTGCAAAGGTTACTGCGTGTTGCTCTGCAATTCCAACGTCAAAAAACCTATTTTTATACATTTTCGAATACTCTTTAAGCCCTGTTCCGTCTGGCATTGCTGCGGTTACAGCTACAACATTTTTATTGTTTTTTGCAATATCAATTAGGGTATCTCCAAACACCTTTGAAGCGGATACATACTCTGTAATTTTGCCATTTTGCACGCCTGTATCAATATCAAATTTCCCTATTCCGTGAAATTTATCCGGCTCGTCCTCGGCATACGAATAGCCTTTGCCCTTTTTTGTATAGATATGCAGTAAAACAGGCCCTTTAATTGTTTTAGCCCTTTTGAAAACATCAATCATTTGTGAAATATCGTGCCCATCAATAGGACCTAAATATGTAAACCCAAGCTCTTCAAAAATAGAGCCTTGCATAATTAAAGACCTAATACTATTTTTAGTTTTTTCAAGTGTATGCGAAATTGTTGCGCCATATTTCGGAATTTTATTTAAAAGAATATCGATATCCTTTTTTGCTCTAAAATAAAGTGGTGCTGTCCTTAGCTTGTTTAAGTATTTAGACATACCACCAACATTTTTTGAAATTGACATTTCATTATCATTAAGTATTACGATAAAATTTGTTTTGATACGCCCTGCATTATTAAGCCCCTCATACGCAAGCCCACCAGACAACGAACCATCACCAATTACTGCAATTACAGAGTTATTTTGTTTGTTTAAATCCCTTGCCCTTGCAAAACCAAGTGCGGCAGAAATTGATGTGCTACTATGCCCAGCATCAAAGGCATCATGCTCACTTTCAGTGCAGCGTGGAAAGCCACTAATGCCACCATATTTACGTAGCTTGTCAAAATCCTTACATCTGCCAGTTAGTATTTTATGAACGTATGATTGATGCCCAACGTCCCAAATTATTTTATCTGTTGGTGTTGCAAACACCCTATGTAGCGCAATTGTTAGCTCGACAACGCCAAGATTAGAGGCAAGATGACCACCAGTTTTAGAAACACTATTTATTAAAAATTCACGAATTTCCTCTGCAAGGTCGCTAAGATTATTTGAGTTTAATTTTTTGATGTCAGAAGGACTATTAATATTACCTAAAAAACCCATTATGCTTCCTCTTTTCTGCGAAGTTTATCAATATAGTACATAACAAGTGCAACCTCATAAACGATGTGGTTAGCATTTCTAAGCGCTATCGTTTTTCCAATTCCCTTGCCACCGACAGTTGCAGCAGCAACACAGCCAGTAAGAAGGAGTGTAACAAATATGGACTGAAAACCATAGGCTAATGTAATTCGCATAGCGATTACAGCTGTTGTTGTACCACTTATAATTCCTACAATATCACCAATAACGTCATTACAAAAAGTAGACACTTTTTCAGCATTGCGTATAAGAAAAATCGCCTGTTGCGAACCTTTTATCCTGCGTGACGCCATAGAATGAAAAGGCGTTTCGCTTCCGGTTGCAACTGCGATACCAATAATATCAAAAAATATTCCAACCAAAATAAATACTACTAATACAAATAGTGCGATAAAAATATTGACTGCTGGTATAATTGCATCTGAAACCAAACTCATTCCAACAGATAATATAAATGTTGTAATTATAATTGAAAAAATCCATTTAAAATTTGCTTTTTTAATATTTGTAGAATTTTTAAACATACTCTTTTTAGCCAAATGAACTTTCACCTCTAATAAAAATAAATAGTGGTAACGCACAAAGTAAACTTTACGGCTTAGGTCCGCCCGGATTTCCCCACAAGGTACCACCTCGTCGCCAAGATGGAGGTTACCCTTTAACCCCTGCGTTGCTGTGTCGCCATCAGCACTGGCAGATTACCACTTAGACCGTACTGCAATCCATTGTGCGCTTATTTTGTTTACAGCCTAGGAGTTTTCCTCTACAGTCAAATCAATTCTTGTCCTCTTTTGCAAATATGGTTTCAAATAGCGATAACCAAAAAGCATCGGCCAATGCAAATCGGTCTGATCCATTATCCACCACACCCACTCAAGGCAGGCTACACTACCCACAGCACAATAACAGCACCGCAAAGTAGGTTTCATCCTAAGTCGTACCTCTTCCCAGATGTCACAAAGTTATGTCGAGGCACAAGGTTAGGTCTCCACGGAATAGGGGTCAACGCCCGCATGCCATTGCGGATCGCCCCATTTCCTTAACTCCCAGCATATGCCCCCGACTGGGCGTCGAAAGCAAACACAAGGAACTTCATCGATATGCCCTTTTACGGATTTTTAGGCCCGTCTTGGGAATTGATAGATCTGACTAGGATACTGCACCACATCTTCTAATATTACCATAACAAGTCGCTATTGTAAAGCCATTAAATATTAGCAAACAAGCCAATTAGTATACCTATAACTGAACCAAAAAACACCTGCACAGGGGTGTGTCCTAATAGCTCTTTTAGTTCTACTTCGATAAAATCTGCATCTGCTGTTTCCCAATTATCAAGCATTTTGTTAAGTATCTTAGCTTGTTGACCTGCGGCACGCCTTACACCTGCTGCATCATACATAACCACCACAGCAAATACAAAACAAATAGCAAATTCTGGCGAATTATAGTCACACACTCTTGCAACACAAACAGCAAGGGCGCAAACAGTTGAAGCATGAGAGCTTGGCATACCCCCTGCTCCTACAAATCTTGAAAAGTCTACCTTTTTCTGTGTAACAAGCACTAATATTACTTTAAGAAATTGTGCAACAAACCATGCTAAGAGTGTAGCATTTACTATTGGGTTTGACGCTATTATTTCAAATGTATTCAAGTGGCAACCCCCTATTTTTCTCTTGTAAGTAGGTAATCTGCGAGGTTTAATAAAAACTCTGCCTTATCACCAAAAATATCAAGCGAACACTTCGCCTTTTTTGTATATTCGTTTAATGCACTTTTTGTGCCATCAATTCCAAGGAAATTAACGAATGTGCATTTCCCACTTTTTTCGTCACTACCAATTGGCTTACCGAGTGATTTTTCGTCGCCCTCAACATCGAGCAAATCATCCCTTATTTGAAAAGCCATACCCAAATTTTCTGCATAAGCAGTTATTTTCGCAAGCTTTTGGCTATCTGCACAGGCTACTACTGCACCAACCTTAGCAGAAACGGTTATGAGTGCGCCTGTTTTCATCTTATGCATAGTAATAAGCTCATCGTATGAAGAAGCACCTTGTATATCTATTACTTGCCCGCCAATCATACCATTTACGCCACTTGCTGATGAAATAAGCTTTAACACATCCACAATAAGCTTTGGCTCTGCTTTTGTATTTGCAACTGTTTCAAAGGCATAATTCAACAGGGTATCCCCTGCAAGAAGTGCCATTGCCTCTCCATATTTGATGTGATTAGTTGGCATACCTCTGCGCAAATCATCATTATCCATACAGGGAAGGTCATCATGAATCAAGGAATATGTGTGAATAAATTCAATCGCACAAGCAAAAGGCATAAGCTGTTCAATATTTCCACCTAACATTTCGCAAACTGCTATGGCAATTATAGGACGTATCCTTTTCCCACCAGCCTTAATTGAATAATTAGCTGCATCAAACATTTCTCTGTGGTACCCTTCACCCTTAGGTGCAAGATATTCAATCCACGCATTAGCATACTCTGTTTTTACTGCAAGTTCTTGTGTAAATGTCATTAACTTTACTCCTTATCAAGTGAAGTAAATTCTTGCTTTTCATAGGTATCTTCTTTTTTTATAAGTATATTAACTTTCTTTTCTGCCTCGTCTAAAAGCTTACTACAACTACCAGAAAGTGCTATTCCTTGCTCGAATAATTTAAGCATTTCATCCAGGGTCAAGTCACCTTTTTCAAGTTGTTTTACTATATCATCTAAGTTTTGCATTGATTTTTCAAAGCTTATATCAGCCATTATTTTTCTCCTCCATTACGATAGTATCAATAACCCTGCAATCTGCCACACCGTCTGGCAAACGAACCTGCAATTCATCACCTTTTTTAATTTGCCTTACCGAACGAATTACACCTTGGTCTGTTTGTGCCACGCTATAACCACGAGATAACACCCCAAGTGGGCTAAGTGCATTTAGCCTTGCGGCATTTACTGCTAATTGTCTACATTTTAATTCAAAAATTGTTGACATTGCACTTGTAAGGTGCTTAACTGCATTATCTGTTCGTATTCTATTTTGATTTACCAAATCCATAGGGTTTTTAATTGCAAAGCGTGATAGTATTGCTTTTTTGCCCTCAATAGTTTTCCTTATGGCATATAACATTCTACTATAATTTTGGCGAAGCTGTGCAACAAGCTCTATATTTGATGGAACAGCAAGCTCTGCCGCCGCTGATGGAGTTGGTGCTCTTAAATCTGCAACAAAATCTGCAATTGTAAAATCGGTTTCGTGCCCAACGGCTGAAATTACAGGTATTTTAGAAGCAAAAATTGCTCTTGCAACAGCTTCCTCATTAAAAGCCCATAGCTCCTCTATTGAACCACCACCTCGCCCGACAATAAGAACATCTGCATTTTTTTGCATATTCATATATTCTATTGCAGTTGAAATTTGGGCTGCTGCCCCCTCTCCCTGCACAAGAACTGGGTATATTAAAACCTCGGCTGACGGGTATCTTCTGGTTATTACATTAACAATATCACGCACCGCCGCACCAGTTGGCGAGGTAATAACACCAACTGTTTTTGGGAAACGAGGGAGTAATTTTTTCCTATTCGCCTCAAACAAGCCCTCTTGTTGAAGCTTTACTTTTAGCTGTTCATAGGCTATGTGAAGGTCGCCAATGCCATCTGGCTGCATCGATGTTATATACATCTGATACTGACCGTCACGCTCGTACACAGAAATTTTACCCTCTGCAATAATTTTCATACCATTTTCTGGTGTAAACCTAAGCTTGTCCGCCGCCGCTCTAAACATTACTGCACGAATTGTGGATTCTTCATCCTTTAACGTCATATAACAATGACCAGATGAATGTTGTTTAAAATTAGAAAGCTCACCCTTAACAGAAACATTAGCAAGGTGAATATCTTTTTCTATTATAGATTTTATATAACGATTAAGCTGAGTTATAGTAATTGTCAAGCGTGTACCCCCTATTTACTGTGCCTCTTTTTTCTTTAAAACCGCCGCAAGTATTCCATTAACAAAGCTTGCAGATTCCTCGCCCTCATACAGCTTTGCAAGG
>CAYVWT010000085.1:0-5643 GCA_964455565.1 uncultured Clostridiaceae bacterium
AATATTATCTAATTTGTTGCAATATGGGCTTTGGTTATTGCGAGGTCTGCATGTATAAATCAAGTAATTTGTCCTTGCGGACATTTACCTTTGCAAGCTTATCATTTAAAGATTGAAGCTCGTTTGAAAAATCATTATTGTCCATTACCTTTGAATATGTATCTAGTACACTGTCAACTCTTAAACTGTGGATAAAGTCGTTTGAGTTTAATCCTTGCATCTGTGGTTGTGAACTGCCAGTCAACGCCCTTCTGAATTGAATTTCGGTTAGTTTCCCAAACTGTGAGTTCTTTTTGCAGAAGTGAAATGTTGTCAATTCTCCTGTCCAAACATTGTTTGGACATAACGCTAAGTTCAATTTCAGCCATATTAAGCCAGCTGCCATGTTTTGGGGTGTAGTGAATTTCTATTCTTTTCGCCAAATTACGAGCAAGTTCTGGTGGAAATGCCTCGTAAAGCGATGAAATAGCGTGTGTATTTAAGTTGTCCATAACCAATCGGATTTTGGGTACATTTGGATAGTATTGCTCTAACAATATGCGAATTTGGCTTGCCCAGTCAACTTTAGTACGCCTTTCACACACGCAGGTATGCCGCCAGCCAGATAACGGTTCATTAAAAATAAATATGCTGCAAGTGCCGTTGCGAACGTATTCTCCATCTTGTCGCTCTGGCTTGCCAGTTTCCATCGGAATTGGGGTACGACTTTCGCCTAATAGTTGATATGGCTTTTCGTCCATGCAGACAACGGGACAGTCTGCGTCATAGGGCATTTGGTATAAATCCAGCACATCCTCCATACACGCAACAAATGCACCATTTTGTTGCGGCGGAATGCACCAACATTTACGCAAATGAGGTTTTAATTCGTTTTTTTAAAAGGCGACTGATCGCCTCATGAGAAATACTGTCTATAATTTCAAGCTCAACAGACTTATCTGCCAATAGCCGTAATGACCATTTTGACCTTCCTTCAGGTGGCGTGCTACAGCATAATGCAATAATCCTTGCTTCCACTTCCCCTGTAATTTTAGGCTCAACTGGCGGCGCATCTCTTTTCTTTCGCTTAATTGCAGCATCAAGACCTTTCTTGCTATATGTACGGCGAATGGTCTGTGCCGTTTGACGATTTATGTGATATAGCTCGGCAATAAGGTAAGACGAGATTTTATTAAAAAAGTGTATTTGCAGAACAATGATATAGATTTTTACCACTTTGGAGATATTGATGCAGGCGGATTGTATATCTTGAACCACTTAAAACGTGAAACAGGAGTGGATTTCAAACCTTATAAGATGGATATTAACACAATAAAAATGTATGCTGAATTTACAAGACCATTAACAGAAAATGACCGTACAAGATTACTAAAATTAAAAAATAGTGAATATAATGAAGTTGTAGATTATATGCTTGAAAACAATTGCAAATTAGAACAAGAAGCTATTGGGATTAAGTAGTATATATTGGCATAAACCAGATATTTGAGCTATAAGAAGTACAAATATTTATAAATATAGTAACGGTTTAGCTGAAGGTACAGTTAATAAAATTAAACTATATTCATATTTTGTGATATGAATAACGAATATTAATTGACTAAATGTGAAAAATAATATATAATTACATTATTAAAATGTGATGAGGTGATATTTTGGAAAGACTTTTATTAAATGATCTTATAAAATGGAAAAATAAAAATAATAGATTACCACTTATTTTAAAAGGTGCAAGACAGGTAGGCAAGACTTGGCTACTTAATGAGTTTGGCAAGGTTGCATTTAATGATGTATTATATATTAATTTTGAGAATGCACCTAATTTGAAAGAAGTTTTTGATGGAGAAATATCCCCTCAAAGGATAACTGACTTATTGGGTGCATTGCATGGAAAAAGAATTGAGCCTGAAAAAACGCTTTTGATTTTTGACGAAATTCAAGAAATACCTAGAGCTCTAACGGCACTTAAATATTTTGCGGAGCAGGCTCCGGAGTATGCGATATGCTGCGCAGGCTCTCTTCTTGGTGTTGCATTGCACAAAGGAACGTCTTTTCCAGTTGGCAAAGTGGATTTTCTGACTCTTTCACCACTTAGCTTTGAGGAATTTTTGCTTTCTAATGGTGCAAAAGGAATCATTGATTTTATTAAGAATGATGGAGTCCGTGAAATACCAAAGCCAATTGCAGATAAATTAACTGATTATTTGAAATTATATTTAGTTATTGGTGGTATGCCAGCAGCAGTGAATGCTTGGATTGATACAAGGGATTTTTCTGTTGTTGAAACAAAGCTGTTAGATATTTTAGAAACTTATGAGCAAGACTTTTCAAAACACGCACCATCTTCGGTTGTTCCAAAACTTCGTTATTTGTGGAGCAGTATTCCATCACAACTTTCAAAAGAGAATAAGAAGTTTATTTATGGGTTGGTTAGAGATGGTGCAAGAGCAAGGGAATATGAAGAAGCTCTTTTGTGGCTTATGGATAGTGGACTAATTAGAAAAGTTGGAAGAGTTTCAAAAGGTGCTATACCACTTAAAGCTTATGAAGATTTAAAATCATTCAAGCTATATCATTTAGATGTAGGACTTTTGCGAGTTATGAGCGAATTGTCACCTGATGCAATTTTAGAGGGAATAAAAGTATTTGAGGAATTTAAAGGTGCATTAACTGAACAATTTGTTTTGAGTGAACTTAGTGGACGATCATTTATTAGAAATATTTATTATTGGACATCTGACGCAACAGCGGAGGTGGATTTTGTGTTTGCAGATAGCAAAAATATTTATCCTGTTGAAGTTAAAGCAAGTGAAAACTTAAAAGCAAGAAGCTTAAAGGTCTATAGAGATAAATACGAACCGAAACTTGCAATTAGAACTTCACTTTCAAACTTAAGAATAGATGATGGGTTGCTGAATGTGCCTTTGTATGCTTTGTTTAATTTGGAGAGTTATTTGTAGAGGTTTAAAATAAATAGCGACATTTTGCTTGACACTTTTGTATGCGTTGGCTATAATGTGTTTATAATATAGATTAGCCGAAAGGAGTTTTCTGGATGTATATTAAAAGAGATATGGAAGATGTTGTTATGGAATTGAGCAATCAATATCCAGCAATTTTAATTACCGGTCCAAGGCAAGTTGGCAAAACTACAATGCTACAAAATTTAATGCAAGGCACAGATAGAACTTATGTTACTCTGGATGATTTGAACGCAAGAGGTTTAGCAAAGAATGACCCTGCAATGTTTTTCCAAACATACAAAACACCAATTTTAATTGACGAGGTGCAATATGCACCCGAGCTATTTCCATATATCAAAATGATGGCTGATAATAATCATAAGGCAGGTGAGTTTTGGCTTACTGGCTCACAGATTTTCAAACTTATGAGAGGTGTGCAGGAAAGTATGGCAGGGCGAGTTGCCCTTTTGAATTTAAGTCCCCTATCACAGAATGAAATTTACAATAAGTGTGAAAATAAACACTTTGAACTTAATTTTGATGTGTTGCTCCAAAAGCAAAATAAAATAAAAAATCCCAATGTTATGGAGATGTTTGAAAGAATTTTTAGAGGCAGTATGCCTGCAATTGTTAGCGGAATCTATAAAGATATAAACATTTTTTATAGTAGCTATCTAAGCACATATATTGAAAGAGATGTTAAAGAAATATCTGGTACTATTGATAGCTTGTCGTTTATGAAATTTATCACGTCTGTAGCTTGTCGTACTGCACAGCAAGTGAATTATGCTGATGTTGCAAGAGATGCTGAAATTGACCAAGTAACGGCTAAAAAGTGGCTCTTGATACTTGAAACATTGGGTCTTGTATTTTATCTTCATCCATATTCAAATAACACACTAAAACGTACGATTAAAACACCTAAATTATATTTTTATGATACAGGACTAGTTGCATATCTTACAAAGTGGAGTAGTCCTGAGACATTAGAAGCAGGAGCAATGAACGGTGCCATATTTGAAAATTATGCAGTTGCAGAAATTATTAAAACTTATTACAACTGTGGAAAAGAACCATATATATACTATTATCGTGATAAAGATGCAAAAGAGATTGACATTGTGTTAGAAAGAGATGGTCAACTTTTTCCAATAGAAATCAAAAAAACAGCAAGACCAGCATCACAACTAACTGGCGTGTTCAAGCTTCTCGACAAATCTACCCTAATCCGCTCGACTGGTGGAGTACTTTGCATGACGGATACGATTTCGGCATTTAGTAAAGATGAGCTAATCGTCCCAGTTGGGCTGATATAAGAAAATACTAAACTGAAAAGCTATAATATTTTGAAAAAATAAATTATAGGAGCCTGAAAATTTGATTGTGTAAATGGAATATAATTCCTCTTTTTTGTCAATGATGTAAATAACAATTTATGTCGAAACAAGAAAGAGGTAATTTTTATGTCAAATTTATCAAAAGAAGTTTTAAGGAGCTACATCAAGGAGCAGCAATTTGGGAGTTCGGGCGATGTCTTAGCGGCGATGAAGGAGATGTTTCGTGACGTTTTGCAAGAAGCATTAGAAGCAGAAATGGACGAGGAGCTTGGTTATGGCAAGCACGATGTTACTGGAAATAATTCAGGTAACAGCCGTAATGGCTCGTACAAAAAGACTTTAAAGTCAGAATTAGGAGCAGTTGAACTTGCTATTCCACGTGATAGGAACGGAGATTTTGAGCCTAAAATAATTCCAAAGAATGAGCGTACTGCAGATGGTATTGAGGATAAAATCCTTGCACTTTATGCAGCAGGAATGACTACACGTGACGTCGCAGCACAAATCAAGACATTGTACGATGTTGAGATTTCAAATGAATTTGTTTCTAACGTTACTAACCGCATTATGCCTTTGGTGTCTGAGTGGCAAACACGCCCATTAGAATCTACCTACTCATTCGTCTTTATGGACGCAATCCACTATAAGGTGCGTGAAAATAAGCACGTTGTAAATAAGGCAGCTTATGTTGTGTTAGGTGTTAATATGGATGGCGTAAAAGATGTATTGGGCATCTGGGTAGGAGCTAATGAATCAAGTAAGTTTTGGCTTGGTGTGCTTAACGATTTGCGTAATAGAGGTGTTAAAAACGTGCTTGTATTCTGTGTTGATGGGCTTTCAGGATTTAAAGAAGCGATTGGTGCTGCATATCCTTATGCTAAAATCCAACGTTGCATTATTCACCAACTAAGAGCCAGTACACGATATATTTCACACAAGGATTTAAAGGCATTTGTTGCAGATATCAAGACCGTTTATGGAGCAGTAAATGAAGATGCAGCACTTGAAAATCTTATTGCCGCAAAAGAAAAATGGGGCAAAAAATACCCAAATGCAATTAAGTCTTGGGAGGACAATTGGGATAATCTCATAACATTTTTTGCATTTCCTGAATATATCAGCAGGACACAAGGGGACGGTTCTTTAGACACAAGGGGACGGTTCTTTAGTGTTGCTAAATTCCCCTCACAATACCAAAACTCACACCTGTTAATCTGCTTATTTGCCTTATTGACATTCCTTTTTCTTTAAACATTTTAATGTACTTATTACGTTTATCAACCTCGCAGGACACAAGGGGACGGTTCTTTCGTGTTGCTAAATTCCCCTCACAATACCAAAAC
>CAYVWT010000086.1:0-5640 GCA_964455565.1 uncultured Clostridiaceae bacterium
ATCATTTAAATGTAAACTTTTTAAACTAAGCTGTAATCTTTTCGATTTGAACTTTTGTATAAGCTTGTCTATGTCCTTGTTTTTTACGATAGCCTTTTTTAGGTTTATACTTAAAAACAACAACCTTTTTAGCTTTTCCGTTTTTAAGAACTTTTCCACTAACAATAGCTCCATCAACTGCTGGACTGCCGATTTGAATGCTATCGCCTTCGCCAACTGCTAAAACCTTGTCAAACTTAACAACAGCTCCGTCTTCAAGTTCAAGCTTCTCGATGTAAACTACATCTCCCTCGCTAACTTTGTACTGTTTGCCGCCTGTTTCAATTATTGCGTACACTAATAACGCACCTCCTTAATTAAAAACTCGCCGTATGGGTATGCGTAACAGTTGCTACACATTTTCTAACCCTCTCCGTGCGGATACTACGATATATTAACATAGAATGCAAATAATGTCAACAACTAATTATTTATTTTGCAAATATTCGTGCATAGCCTTTGCCGCTGCCTTACCTGCGCCCATTGCCCATATTACAGTTGCAGCGCCAGTTACAGCGTCGCCACCTGCATACACGCCCTCTATACTTGTTTCGCCTGTTTCCTCGTTTGCTATAATTCCGCCCCAGCTTTCAGTTTCAAGCGATGGCGTGGTGGATTTAATAAGTGGGTTTGGTGACTGACCAATTGACATAACAACTGTGTCAAGCTCTATAACTTTTTCACTACCCTTTTTTTCCTGTGGTCTGCGCCTACCGGATTCATCTGGCTTACCAAGCTCCATTTCAACACATTCAATACCTTTTACCCAACCATCCTCGCCTATAATTTGAGTTGGGTTTGTAAGCATTTTAAATATTATTCCCTCTTCTTTTGCGTGGTGTACCTCTTCAAGACGAGCTGGCATTTCCTTTTCAGAACGTCTATATATAATATAAACCTCCTGCGCACCAAGACGTTTTGCACAACGTGCAGCGTCCATTGCCACATTCCCTCCACCAACAATTGCAACACGCTTACCAATGCGAATTGGTGTATCATAATCTGGGAATTTATATGCCTTCATTAGGTTAACTCTTGTCAAAAATTCGTTTGCAGAATATACTCCGTTTAAATTCTCACCTGGAATTTTCATAAAGCTTGGAAGCCCTGCACCTGTGCCGATAAATACAGCTAAGTAGCCTTGCTCATTCATAAGCTCATCGATTGACGCAACCTTACCAATTACCATATTAGTTTGTATGTCGACACCTAAATTTTTAAGTGTATTTATTTCTTTTTGAACAATATCCTTTGGCAGACGGAATTCTGGAATGCCATACATCAAAACGCCACCAGGTGTATGAAAAGCCTCAAAAATTGTAACCTCATAGCCAAGCATTGCAAGGTCCCCTGCACACGTTAGGCTTGAAGGTCCAGAGCCTATAACAGCAATTTTTTTACCATTTGATTTTGGTTTCTCTATTTTGTCCTCAACATTTTTCATATGCCAATCTGCAACAAATCTCTCTAAGCGACCAATACCAACGCTCTCACCCTTTTTTGCCCTTACACAATATTGTTCACATTGTGTTTCCTGTGGGCAAACCCTGCCACAAACAGCAGGAAGTGCATTTGTGCTACGAACAATTTGGTATGCCTGTTCAAATTTGCCCTTGCTAACAGCTGTTATAAAATCGGGAATATTTACAAGCACAGGGCAACCACTAACGCAGGGTTTATTCTTACAAGCAAGGCATCTGCCTGCCTCTTCAATAGCCATACTTTCAGTGTATCCGTGGGTAACCTCGAGAAAATTTTTATTACGCACATCCCCTTGTTGCTCGGGCATTTTTACTTTTTCTAACGACATATTAGGCATTGTTATTTGCCCCCAATCTGCAAATATGCTCCTCTAAGGCTTGCTTTTCAAAGTCCTTAAACATTTGCGAACGGCGTATTGCCTCGTCAAAATCAACCTTATGCCCGTCAAAATCCGGCCCATCTACGCAGGCAAATTTTGTTTCGCCACCAACAGTAACCCTACAGCCTCCACACATTCCTGTTCCGTCTATCATTATAGAGTTCATACTAACTATTGTTTTAATTCCATATTCACGAGTAACATTTGCAACAGCCCTCATCATAACAAGTGGCCCAATTGCAACTACTATATCATATTTATTTCCTTCTTCAATAAGTTTTTTTAGCACATCTGTTACAAAGCCCTTATTTCCATTTGAGCCATCGTCTGTTGTAATAAATGTTCGCTTGCTAATTTTTTCAAGCTCGTCCTTTAAAATAATAAGCTCTTCATTTCTAAAGCCTGCTATTACATCGACCTCGGCGCCCATTTGGAAAAGCTTTTTAGCCTGTGGGAATGCAATAGCTGTGCCAAGCCCACCGCCAATTACTGCGGCTTTTTTAACTCCGTCAAAATGAGAGGCAACGCCCAAAGGTCCTGCGAAATCTAAGATAGAATCTCCTTCGTTTAATTCGTCAAGTGCAGTTGTAGTTTTGCCTACAACCTGGTATATTATCGTAACTGTGCCTTTTTCAACGTCAAAATCTGCAATAGTGAGCGGAATACGCTCACCCTGCTCGTTCACTCTTAGCATTATAAACTGCCCAGGTTGTGCCTTTTTTGCTATATGTGGTGCATCTATTTCCATAAGAGTTACTTGTGGATTAAGAACTCTTTTCGTTAATATTTTATACACATCGCTCACTCCTTATTTTTAAAGCATTAGTTAAATTATACAATAAATTAAAAAAAACTGCAATTATTTTTTAAGGGAAACGCTGATTTAATGTGGTATTTCAAAATTTTGCGAAAAAACTGACGCTCCTTTAAACTTTTTTGCCGTAAAAATAACAAAATGATGCAAAAAAGTTCCCAATATGCTTGTTTTTTCGCCGGCTTGCCTAAAATTTTTCAAAGCCTTTGAATTAATCAGCGTTTCCTTAGATATTTCTCAATTAACTCTTTTGCAATTGGTGCGCAAAGCTCACCACCACTACCACCACTATATTCTAACATAACTGCTACTGCAATTTCAGGGTTTTCAGCAGGTGCAAAAGCGACGAACCAAACGTGTTCCTTGCCTTTTTGTTTTACTGATTGCTCATTTTCAGCAGTTCCTGTTTTCCCAGCCACCTGTATTCCCCTTATTGTAGCACCAGCCCCAGTTCCATTTTTAACGGTGTTTACCATCATATTGCTTATTCTCCCTGCAACCTCTGGCGATAATGCTTTATATAATTGCTGTGGCTTATTTTCAAATACTACAAACCCATTTTGATTTGTTGCACGTTGCAAAAGGTATGGCTTCATTATTATGCCACCATTTGCGATAGCTGATGTAACCATTGCCATTTGAATTGGCGTTGCAAGAATTTCACCCTGCCCTATGCCAAGCGCTGCTGCCCCTGCATCGTCTGTATCCTTTTGCGGAAACCTGCTTTTCGACATTGAAAGGTCAAAGTCGAACATTTTATTAAACCCAAATCGCTCTGATATTCCACGAAGCTCACTACTTCCAAGCTTTGCACCAAGTGTGCAAAATACATTGTTGCTTGACACTTCAAAGCCACGCTCCATATTAATTTTCCCAAATGCCTTTGTTTTATAATTCTCAAATGTTTTTCCACCTATTGTTACTGTTCCATAATCGGTGTACTCTCCACCATCAAAGCCTTTTTCTATTGCACCTGTTGAAGTAATAATTTTAAAGGTTGAACCGGGTGCATATAGCCCACTTACTGCTCTTGGCAGGAGTGGAGAAGCCTCGCTCTCTGTTAAGTCTGCCCATTTTTTTGTTAATTCATCAGAATTAGGGTCAAAATCTGGTTTGCTAACTAAGGCAAGCACCTCGCCAGTTTTAGGGTTTAATGCAACAACCGCACCATTTCGTTTGCCAAGACGAGAGGACGCAAGTCCTTGCAAGCCGTGGTCTATTGTGAGGGTTAAATCATAACCTGCCCTTTTTCCACTCGAAAGGTTAAAAGCCTGTGATAATTCGTCCTGCCCTAATAATAAATTATTATATTTAAACTCTAATTGACTTTTTCCGTAAACCGTTGAATTATAGCCTATAACATGGCTATAAAGTGCCCCAAATGGATATTCTCTGCCTGTATCGTCTGATTTTGCTAAAACCGTGCCAGTTTTATCATAAATAGAGCCACGAACGGTGTCCTCCTCATACGCCCATTGGCGCTTGTTAAATGGGTTTCGCGCTATCCCATCTTTAAGCGCAAGCTCAAAGTATGTGAGGTAGCCTATAAGCGTTAGAAACAAAAGTGACATAACAATTAGTATATTTACGATACGCCTGTTAATCATACCCTTACCCCCTTTGCAGAGATAGCTTGAAGTATGCCAAGCGAAATAAAGCTTGTCACAAGTGAGCTACCACCATAGCTAACAAAAGGAAGTGTTATGCCTGTTAATGGAATTAGCTTAATTACGCCACCAACTATTATAAATGTTTGCAAACCAAACATTATTGTAATGCCAAGCGCAACACATTTATCAAATCCATTGGGCAGTAATAGTGCAATTTTTATGCCTCTATACACAAGAATAAAATATAAAAGTATTACTGCAACACCACCAAAAATTCCAAGCTCCTCACATATTGCTGAAAAAATAAAATCGGAATGAACCTCTGGTATTGTTCCAGGGCTTCCAAGCCCCAAGCCCCTACCAAAAAAGCCACCTGCCGCAATAGCAAAAAGTGATTGTGTTATTTGATAGCCTCTGTTTGCAATATCACTCCAAGGGTCAATCCAATTCGTTATGCGCACACGAATGTGATATAGCTTCATAGCCCCAATAGTAACCACAATTGCAGTTAGTACAGCATTGCCTGCAAGCAAAAGCCAATCTGCCTCGTAAATATACATTAAAACAAAATATGTCATAAAAAACAAAAGTGTAATTCCCCACTCACGCTGAATGATAAGCATGCCCATATAAATATATGTTACTATTGAAACTATGTACTTCTCTGGCAGCTTGAAAATTATTGCTTTCCTATCACCAGAAAAATAACAAGCTAAATACATAACAAACAGGATTTTAATAATCTCGGACGGCTGAAATGTACGCCCTGCAATTACTATCCAATTCCTTGCACCACCTATGCTTTTTCCGAATAACAATGTTGCAACAAAAAGCAAAATAGACAAACCAAAATATACCCATTTAAGCTTTTCAAGGTGTGAAATATAACGATAGCTAACATAGGCAATGTAAAAAGCACAAATCGAGATTAAATACCATCCAACCTGCTTAATTCCGATAGTATAATTAAGCCTGCAAAGCATTACAACGCCGATTGTTACAAGCATTGAAACAATTAAGAATAAATATTCATCACCTAAATGATTAAAATATATAATTGAATATGTAATAACAGAGAGTGCAAGGATAGAGCCACCAACATATAGCACTATAAAATCAAGTGGCGTGCGATAAAAAAACAAAAGACCAAATGCAAGCACATTAATTAGCACTAACATATTTATTGGTCTTTTTATACTTAATAAATTTTTCATTATATCACCACCAAAAATTCAACTTGTCCTACTTTAATAACATCATCATTATCAAGTATAAGTGGCTTATCGTCCATTTTTTTGCCATTTACGTATGTTCCA
>CAYVWT010000087.1:0-4648 GCA_964455565.1 uncultured Clostridiaceae bacterium
CATAATTTTTTTAATTTTTTTTGATAAATAATTAGAGCGAGGGGAGGAAATGAATACCTCACCAAGATATTTTTTTAAAACACTTTCGGTAATTTCTGATACCTTGCTTTTGCAAAGCTCGTCATTAACATTTTTCCAGCCTAATTCATCAGCATAGAGCGAAAAATGCTCGATAATTTCGTGCATAAAGCTTCCTGCATCTGCTGGCTCTATTTTATATTCGGTGCGAGGCTTTGCCCTAAGCCCATACTTTAAAAAATATGAATACTCACATCTGTTAAACTGTTCAGCCCTTGAAACGCTTGCGCTTGGAATATTGCCATAAAGCAGGCTAACTACTTCTTTTGTTAATTTGTGTGGCATATTGGTGTATGTAAGCGCACTTATTGCTTGTTTGTAGCGCTGTGGCTGATTTTCCTTAAACCACGCCTCAACCTCATTCCAAATACCTTTATTTTTATTTTCTATCATTTTGTTAAATGTAGGTATTACACCCTCGATAAATTCAAGCTCATTTTCCTTGATATAGATATTATCATTTTGATTTATATTTGGAAAAACATTTTTTACCCTATTGATAATTGATGAAGGATTAATTCCCTTGCCATCATTATCGGCAATTGGATAATAGAAAAATAATTTATCCATTGTAGAGGTGATAGAGGAGTATATAAGGTAATTTTCGCCTGCCTGCTTTGTAACAGTGTCCTCTGCAAGCTCAATTCCAGCATCACATAGTAGTTTTCGGTCAGCATCAGAAAGTAATCCCTCATTCATAAAATTAGCAGGGAAAACTCCATCATTTGTGCCAATTATAAACACACATTTAACACCTTGACTTTTAAACCTATCAATGGCGCATACTTGAACCTCGTCAACCGTTGGTGGAATTTGCCCAATTTCACAGCCACTAAGCCCTGCTTTTAATATTGAATAAAATTTTTCAAATGTAATATATTCATCGCCAAGTGTCAATACCATTTGGTCTATTGTATATAAAACGTAATTCCAAGCCTGTGCAAAAGCTTTGCCTTGCCCAATTAGTCCGCTTTCGCTTAACATTTCTGCTTTTTGCTGTATAATTTCGTCTGCCTTAACATCATATAAAAAATCAATAAAGGCTGTTGCAATTTCAGCAACAGTTTTCCTGCCATTAAAGTTTTTAGTGAATTTTATAATAGGCTTCCGAACTTTATTTTTAATATCGTTTATTTTTTCAAAATCACTATCAGAATAATTAGACTTAAAAGTCCAATCCTCATCACTTGTCCACATTTTAGGCGTGCTTCCTACTGCTAAAACATAGTTTTCAAGCATATATATATTTTCTTTTTCAATACCTGAAAAGTCAGATTTAAGCCATTTGAAAAGCGATTCATAATTGAAGTTGTGAATTACAATATCAAAAAGCGAAAGTATCGCCTGTGCAAAGGGGTGTTTTAGTGCAGAAAACTTTTCATCTAAGTAAAACAGAACATTATATTCACTAAATATGTGGCGAATAAGTGGGGCGTATGTATCTAAATTCCTTGTTATAACAGCAATATCTCGGTAACGGTAATTATTTTCCCTGCAAAGTTTTATTATAGCCATTGCTGTATTTTCAACCTCGCCATAATAATTATTTGCTGTAAAAATGCTTATGTTATTTGTCTTTTCGGTATATTGTTTTGCAGGATATTTAAAATAATTTTCTTCTAAATGTGCAAGCTCTGGGTTATTTTGATATTTCTTGCATTTGTCAATATAAGTGTTTGGTAATATTTCTATATTATTTTCAATTGCTATTTGAAAAAGCTTAGAAACAGTTTTTTTAGGCGCATAAAAAATGTCTGTATTATCTGCCATTTCTAATGAATTAGTTGTAAGCGTTACAATAATATTTGGTGAACGCTTTAAAAGCTCTGCAATTACCAAAAGCTGATTAGGTGCAAAGCTGTTAAATGCGTCAATAATTATGTGCGTGCCTGCAAACAAATTGTGCTTAATAATTTTTTGGCAAAGCAGGGTTAAATTATCCTCTGAATCTGCGAGGAGGCTGTTAAACTGTGCGGTATATGTTTGGTAAATAAGCGCAAGGTCACAAAGCTTAAATTTTAGCATTGCATTATTTGTGGTATCAGCAAAGCTAAGTAACTTATCTGGTGTAATGTTATGCCTTTTGAACTCGCTTATGGTCGAAAGAATTGTTTGTGCAAAATCATCATTTTTAGCAGCTTTTGAAAGGGTAGTAAGCTTGTTTTCAAGCATAATTAAAACACGTTGCATAAGCATTTGTTTGCCTGCGTCGTCAATATAATCCAGGTGCACAGGTCCAACCTGTGAAAAAACTCTTTGTGCCAAACGCTCAAAGCTTAAAACGTCAACACGAGATACAGCGCCACCACCAAAATTTTCTATTATCCTGCGCTCACTTTGCAGAGAAAATTGCTCTGGCACCATATATATAATATTTGTATTCTTAATTTTAAGAATATCCTCCATAATTTCAAAGCAAGCAGTAGTTTTACCACTACCTGCTTTTCCATATATAATTTTAAGAGACATAATTTGTTAGCTCCTATTAAAAAAGTTGCGTAGCAAACTGCTCCGCAACTTTTTCTTTATTAAATAGTTTCAGGTTCTTGCGGAACATCATCCTGAGCCTTAACCTCTTCATATTTTTCAATGATGGCTTTTTGGAGGCTCGCTCTCATTTCGATGTTAATAGGGTGTGCGATGTCCTTGAAATCTCCGTCTGGTGTCTTCCTGCTTGGCATTGCGACAAATAGCTTGTCCTGTCCTTCAATCACTTTGATGTCATGCACAACAAATGCTGAATCAAAAGTAACAGAAACTACCGCTTTCATTCTACCCTCTGCGTTGATTTTCCTCACTCTGATATCTGTAATTTCCATTTTAAGCCCACCTCTCATTGATAAATTTTATGTTATTATTTATATTTTACTACAAATTTTAAAAAAAATCCATAAATATTTTGATTTTTTCCTAAAAATTTCATATAATATAGGTACAGGTAATTTTTACTTAAAGGAGATGTTTAATTTTGACAGAAAAAATGCTACATAAAAACGTGCATTTTATTGGGATTGGTGGCATTAGTATGAGTGCGCTTGCACACATATTATTGGCAAGAGGAATAAAGGTAAGTGGCTCGGATAGAAATGAAACGGAAATTGTAAAGCGTCTTAGGGACGACGGAGCAAATATAACAATAGGGCACTTTGCTGAAAATATTAAAAACCCTGACCTTGTTGTGTACACAGCTGCAATATCTAAGGACAACCCCGAGCTTATGTCGGCATTTGAAAAAGGAATTGAAACGCTTGAAAGGGCAGACTTTTTAGGTGAACTAATGAAGGGATATGCAAAACCTATTGCAGTTAGTGGAACGCATGGCAAAACAACAACAACATCAATGCTTTCTTGTGTGCTTTTATCGGCTGGGCTTAACCCAACAGTTTTAGTTGGTGGCGAGCTTGCACAAATTAGAGGCAATTATCATATTGGATCTGACGAGCATTTAGTGTTTGAAGCGTGTGAGTATGTTGATAGCTTTTTAAAATTCAATCCGTTTGTAGCAATTGTTTTAAATGTGGAGGCTGACCACCTTGATTATTTTAGTGGTATAGAGCAAATAAAAAATTCATTTAATAAATTTATAAGCAAGGTTCCTCAAAATGGGTTTATCGTTTTAAATAGCGATGATGAAAATGTTATGGAATGTGCAAAGGGTGTATGTAGAAAAAAAATTACCTATGGTATAAATGGAGATTTTAGAGCACAAAATGTAACCTTTGCCGATAATGGCTGTGCAAGCTTTGATGTTGTGTCAAATGGCGAAATATTAGGCAGGGTTAAGCTTTCCGTAACTGGTATGCATAATGTGTCAAATGCGCTCGCTGTGTTTGGGGCAGCATATAATTTGGGTGTGGGTATTAAAGATATAATTTGTGGCATTTCAGAATTTACCGGCACACGCCGTAGGTTTGAGAAAAAGGGAGAGGTGAACGGTGCAAAGGTTTATGACGATTATGCACATCACCCAACCGAAATTACTGCAACTTTGAAAGCAGCACTTAACATTCCACATAATAAAATTTGGTGTATTTTTCAGCCACACACATATACACGAACAAAGGCACTTTTAGATGACTTTGCAACTGCGCTAAAATGTGCAGACAGAGTTATAATTTCAGATATTTATGCAGCGAGAGAGCCGAATAATGGCACAGTACATTCAAGGGATTTGGTGGCAAAAATAGAAAATGCTATGTATATGAATGATTTTGATGAAATAGCAGAATATATTATGAAAAATGTAGAAAAAGACGACATTGTTTTAACAATGGGCGCAGGAAACATTAACGAGATTGCAGAGAAGCTTGTTTAATTTTTTCCAGTACAGAATAAGGTACGCACATATTTCCTCTGCCTGTGCCAATATAAACACCCTTGCGGCGTGTACCATGAAAATCGGTGCCGCCGCTTTTTAATAGATTATATTTATCTGCAATATTATTTGCAAGCTGTTCAAATTGAGGAGTATAGCCAGAATAATATGCTTCAACACCTGCAAGCCCAAAGCCCATTAATCTTTTAACAATAATTTCAATTTCATCATCGCTCTTTTTAAGATAATTTATAT
>CAYVWT010000087.1:4658-5541 GCA_964455565.1 uncultured Clostridiaceae bacterium
TGGGGTTTGGAGATAGAATTGTAAAATAAGTCATGATAAAATCATTTTTATTATTTAGAAAAGCCCAATATTGGGCTTTTTTCATTTTATTTATTCTGTATGAAACTAATCCTAGATATAATATCTTATTAAGATAATTTATATTAGCTAAAAAAGGCAAACCACCAGAGGCAATTATCGTTTGAATACCCTCTTTTTCACTAAGCTTTTCCCTTGCAACATAGGCGCTGCCACCCTGCACAATGTATCGTTTGAATATCTTACGATAATCATTTACAAGCCCTTTTTTTTCGATTGCCTGCGCAATATGAAGCCTGCCCATAGTAATTGCACCAGTTAGCTTTTTTACCTCGTCATAGGTTATATTAAAGCCATCAGTTTGAAGCTTTCTTATCATTTCTTTGTTTCGTTCGTCACGGCTTTGCTTTAAGCATTCAAGCCTTTGATGTATAGTAGGATTTTTGTGGTCAACAAAAAAGCCTAAAATGTGCATATCATCAGTTCCACCAACACTAATTTCAACGCCTGGCACGACCTCAATATTATTTTTAAGCCCAGCACTTATTGCCTCGTCAATGCCACCTGTTGTGTCATGGTCGGTAATAGCAATAGCGCAAATTCCAACCTTTTTAGCAAGCTCGACAATAGAGGTAGGAGAGTATGAGCCGTCAGAGGCAGTTGTATGGGTATGCAAATCAACAATCCTATTCAAATTAAGTACCATTAGCCTTTAAGGCTCACAAAATTTGATTAAAGCTATACCACGCATTTATCGTGAGCCAGATAAGGCGTTAAGATGGTACTTTGCACATAGGCGTTTCGGAGTGATTTTTGCGACGAAAATTTCGCCTGTGCAATAAATTCCTGCGGAGCATAATAGTTT
>CAYVWT010000088.1:0-5539 GCA_964455565.1 uncultured Clostridiaceae bacterium
ACCAAATAGGATTTAGTCCATTTGTTTGTAATGAACAAATAAGACTGAATATGAACATAAACTAACAGGAAATAAAAGGCAACTTGTGACTCTTAATCAGTGGGTCCTGGGTTCGAATCCCCGATGGCGCACCAACTAAAAAAAACCCCTACAAATCAACGTTTGTGGGGGTTTTTGCTATGTGAAGAAACCAACCATATAGGACTACATATGAAGCCTACGTGCCCACCCCGTGCCGTCGTGATATGACTACATCTTATTAGGTAGTAACAGTCAAGAAAACAATGAGTTTTGGTGGTAGTTTTTGAAATATTTAGCCACGTATTTTTTTGCAAATTCGCCATCCTTAAAATTCATTTAACGCCCTACATACCTACATTCATATAAGTTTGATTACTCATTTCCATCTGTGTAAACAGCAAACCCGTCACTTAAAAAGACCATATGACAATGAGGTTTTTTAAATCATTTTTCTCACATTAAATTTTGCAAATAAAACTATATTTAAAATTTATTTTTGCACAACGAAGAACGGAATTTATTTTTATCAAATTAAAAATCCTTATAACGTAAAAAAACCTGCCAACGGATATTTCTATCAGTTGACAGGCTTGTTTCGTATATTTTAAGCAGTGAACCACTTATCCAAACTCATAGTAGCTTTTTTCTTAATATCTGGAGCAACGTGGCTATAAATGTCCATTGTCATCTGTATGCTTGTATGACCAAGTAGCTCCTGCACTACCTTTGGGTGCTCGTTCGACTCTAATAATCTTGTAGCAAAGCTGTGTCTTAGTGCGTGCAGATTTACATGAGCCATTTCTGCTTTTTCTATTAATTGATTAAATCTTCGGCAAACATTGCGGTAGGTGAGCAGTTTACCTTGGCGAGTTGCAAATACAAAGTCATTATCTATGTAGCCCTCGCCCACCTTATCTTTTTCTAATTGCTGTAATTCCTTATGTTCTTTTAATCGTGCCACAACACTTGGTGGGATTGGTATATTTCGAATTGAGCTTTTTGTCTTTGTTTTGCCAATTTCGTTAACGTACTTCTGCGTACCATCAACTTCCTTTTTAATAAGCTGAAGTGCTTCTTTTACACTAATGTATTCTTCTTCAAAATTAATGTTTTTCCACGATAATCCTAAACATTCCCCAATACGCAGACCAGATGCTAAGCACAGTATAAATACCATACCTAACCTCTGACCATTCATTATTTCTATTAAAAGTGCTTGTTCTTCCTTTGAAAGTACCCTCATTTCACGAACTTTCTCTGCTTTTGGTTGAACAACCGCCTTTGATACGTTTTTTGCAAGGATACCGTTTTTAACTGCCTGCTCCAAACATCCGTGAATCACGGTTACCAAATACCTTGATGTTCTTGGTGATAAGCCTTTATCAATTGCCCCGTTAACAAGCTTTTGTATTTGTACTGGTTGTAAATCCTTTAGCTTTATTTTGCCCAATGCAGGCTTAATATGCTGTTCTAAGAGGTATTTGTAGCTTTCGTATGTCCTTGGTGCTATTGCATTTTTCTTAAAGTCATTCAGCCATATATCCGCCCACTCTGTAAAGGTCTCAATAGAGATTTTTGTTATTTCACCTTTGTTATACTCCGTAATAACAGCATTTAGCTTTTTCTGCACCTCGGCACTTGTTTTACCGCTTACATTAGCTCTTTGACGTTTTCCATTTTCATCATATCCAAGTGTAACCTGCCCACGCCATTTATTACCCTCTTTGAAAATATGACCTTGCTTTTTTCCAGCCACAAAAAATGCTCCTCTCTCATATTGCGTAATCACTACGCATCCATTTATCAAAATCAGCCTTGTTAATAAAAATCATTTTACCTACACGTTTCTTAGGAAAATCAGCTCTATTAACCATTCGATATAGCGTATCCTTTGACATTGGTGGTAGCAATTCCTTAATTTCTCTTACACTTAATATTTGTCTTTCCATTTATAAATTTCCCCTTTCTTGTAGTGTTATGTTAACTCTAAACGACTACTTAGTCAAGCCAATTTCCCTTGATTTTAGCCACTTATTTGGCTATTTGCCTATTTTAATATTTCTGCAACTTTCTGAATTAATAGCCCTGTATATTCACCATTTACCGACTTTCCATTAACAGCATTTTATACCCAATAATCAGGTGTATTTATAATGCCTTTTGCAACAAGAACATTTACTGCATCAGCAATGGGTCTTGTTTAGTAGGTCAATTTTGTGGTATTCTTCATTAGATATTAAGCCATTATCCATAATTTTTTTAATTATTGTTACGGACATCGTGTAGTTATATTCATTTTGAAATTGTTCATTTGATATAAAATTCCTCTAAATCAAAAACACCGCTCACTTTGTTTAATACAATATTTAGAGCTTTCGTCACAATCCACATATATTAGTTACCCCTTCGCCGCAATATTCTTTCCATAATGTCATCATGGGGAGTTGCTTCTTTCCCAAATTCATTGGTGCAGTTATCCCTGACAACATCGTATATTTTTTCCCAAGCATCATCTGATTGTTTTAGATAGGCTGTTGCCATCTGAACATATGGTGACTGCATCGGCTGACCTGTTGTTGGGTGTTTTGCAAGGAGTCCAACTTTTGCATTCGCTTGTTCGCATTCATACCAACGTGCCTTACATAATGCATACTCTTCTATGTGGTCGGGTTGTATTAATTTCAAACAACCACTCTTTGCAATCCATTCAACAGTTTTATTAAATGTTTCAGTTGCACTTGGCCAATCCCCAGTGGCACGTGTTGCATCAATTAAAAATGCCGGTGCTTCAATGTTAGAAATTTCTTCCGCTGGAAAATCTAAAACTTTAAGAGGTCTTTTGCCTAAATTCCCCTCGGTTATTTTATCAAATATAGGTTTTTTAGGTCTGCCACCACTGCCTTTTCGTGGTCCCGTTTTGCTCATTTGTTCTATCCCCCCTTTTTTTTGCACTTTGTGAATGAAATGTAATATTACATAAATAAGTTATAAATAAGTTATAAATAAGTTATAAATAAGTTATAACCCCTCTAACACCAGTAACCACGTGCCCTGAAGCCTGTTTTATAGTCCTAACTTATTCATAACTTATTACTTATTTTTTGTTTTTTATGGTGATTATCAAAACCCTCTAACCCCAGTAACCACGTGCTCTAAAGCCTATTCTGAATGAGGGGCCTATCCCCCTGCTAACTTATGCGAAAATTTACACGAAGGGGGGCGGCGGTCACGGTGTGACCGCCTTGTAGAGATTTGACCCGCCCCATACCCTAAGTTGGAGCGTTAACAATCAATATTTATTTTGAGCCTTGCAAGACCGAAACCACCATCATCGGTAAAGGTCTTGCGGTTTATAACTAATTCGTTATCTAATATTTCAGTTCTATTATTCGAATGTATAAAATGTATAAAAGAAATGTGAAGTATTCTATATATTAAAATATAAGAGGGTTTACATAAAATTTATACATTTTATACATTTAACTATTTTTAGTAGTAATCACGCTGTTTTGTGCAATTATAATAAGTCGGTGGCTCGGGTAAAAATTGCTCGTCCTCTATAATTTCATAACCTAATATAATATTAGTTTGGGTAATACCTTTAACAGTTCCAGTTTTTGCGAATAAGTTTTTACCTCTTAATTCATCAAAAAAATTACCTTTGTTTTCAACTCCAAAGCCATTAAGCTCACACCATTTTTTATAAGCAATATATACATCAAGTGCCTTTGAATTATTACCCGTATTTTCTAACCACTCACTAATAAAATTACCTAATTTATCGCTATTTGTGCGGTATTCGTCTGTGCTGTTCGTTACTGCCTGTGGTGGCTCTGCTCCGTTCTTATAGAACATTTTTAAGCCCTCTATACACCAATTAAGCAATCCGCTTATATTTTCTTTTTGTCGCAATCTATCTTTAAGCGTTTTGTCTTGTTCCTGTGGTTCAAAATGACGGTCAAAGGTAATAACATTTATTCTACCACTTGAAAATAACGTATCATCTGTTATTAGTGGCAAAAAGTTTGTATTGATGAATAGCTTAAAATATGGCTCAAATTCAAATTCTCTCTCGCGCAAATGCCTTGCGGTTATACTGTCACGCCCTAATAATGTTTTAAGTAAAGCAACATCAAATATCATTCGTTTTGGTGGCTCGCTTGCGTTTAGAAATCTACAACCATTAAGCCTTGCAATATCACCGCTTGCCTGCCTGCTGTCCTTATTTTGCTTTTGTGCTAATGTCTGCGGTTGCATATTAAGAGCATAGCCTGCTGTATGTCCTAACATATAGCTTAAAGTTTCTACAAGGGTGCTTTTTCCGTTTCGAGTAGTTGCACCATATAAAATAAAGCAAGTTTCAAGGCTTGTATCTGATGTTAGTGCATAACCGAAAATCTTTTGCAAATACTCTTTTTTTTCTGTATTGCCCTGCATTACATCATCAATAAACTTTTCGAATAATGGAGCTGTTGCCTTCGGGTTATAGAATACATTGCTTATTTTTGATAGTAAATCATTGGGGTTATGCGGTTTAAAATCAAATGTTTTAAGGTTAAGCGTTCCATTTTGGCAATTAAAGAGGTCAAGCTCTTTGTCAAAGTCTAATTGACTTATAAAATATTTATCCCTGCTATCCTTTATCATTGTTTCCATATACTTAATTTGCCCTAATTTTTGTATGTATTTAAGATAATTTTGTTTTTGTTGCTCGTCTATTATTGTGGTTGCGTAAATCAAGAGCCCATTTGCAAGCTCTTTGGCTTTTTGCGATACTTGCATTGCCCCTGTGTCCTCAATCCAGACTTTGCCATTATAAATATACCATTCTTTTGCGGTTACATTATACCTTGCATAATCTTTGTATATATCTGCAAATAATTCACCAAAGCCCTTGTCGTTAAGAGCATAGTTTTTATGAGGCTGTAAATCCTGCAACCGTTCCAACAAATTATTATTTATAGGCGTTTGCTTTTTTATTGCATAATCTCGCTTTTGTTCTTTGGTATATTCAACTTTCGGCAATTTTAGCAACTCATATTTAAAGTGGTCTATTGCTTCTTTTAGTGTAAAATTATGGGCTAACATAATGTAATCAATAATACTACCCCCTTTATTGCACCCAGCTCCAAAGCAATTAAAGGTATTAGTGTTATGATATAATACAAGGTCTTTACTATGTCCGCATAATTCACACCGTTTAAACATAGCACACTTTGCATTATTAAATATTGTTTCACCGTTTCGCTGTATTAAATAGTTAAAAAAATCAAAATCATTTTTAAATCTGTCAAGCTCTGTATCGTCTTTATAGTCATTTGTATGGCATTGTTGTGGTTGTGGTGGTGTATAGGCATTAAATACACTTTCAAGGCTTATAATGGCGTTTAAATCGCATACAATAACATCTTTATTTGTTCCATAAAATATGCGGTCTGCATTTTTGCAAGATGTATCACTTTGAGGAAATAAAGATATAAGCGTTTCAATTATAATCGCCCTTGTGGCTGTATCTGTT
>CAYVWT010000089.1:0-1096 GCA_964455565.1 uncultured Clostridiaceae bacterium
AGCTGAATTTTGCAATGTACTATGGACAGGAAAGTATGCTGCCCTTGTACTATTGTATATATTAAACCACCTTAAACGTGAAACGGGAGTGGATTTCAAACCTTATAAAATGGATATTGGCACCATAAAAATGTATGCTGAATTTACAAGACCATTAACAGAAAATGACCGCGTGCGACTTTTGAAATTAGCGAACAGTGAATATAATAAAGTGGCTTTATATATGACAAAGCGGATGATATATAGTGGTGATGATGGTTGGGAATACGGAAAAATATGAGATGTGAAGAGGTTATGAAGTGACTAACAAAGTAGTAGAACTAAATATTGAATGTGGTAACCCAAATGTTGATACCGCTATTTCAAAAATGAAAAACGCTTTGACTACATATAAAAGACAAGGATATAGGGCTGTAATCGTTATACACGGGTACGGCTCAACAGGTGTGGGTGGTAGCATAAAAGTTGCCGTTACAAAATGTCTTAGCGAAAATAGTTTGTGTGGCATTGTTAGATCATTTGTTGGCGGTGAACAGTGGTTTAACAGGAAAAGAGAAATGCTTAGTATATGCAAGGGTTTGGGAAATTACGAACGCAGGGTTTCAGGTAATAATGGTATTACCGTTGTAGTTTTGAGATGAAAAATTTTAGATAGAATTGAGATACATAATATGGAACCAAAAAATAAGATACTGCAACCAAAAATGCCTTTGGTGCTAAGTGAAATTGAGTTATCGAGTGCAGAAATATGTGATGAATTTTCGTTATCATTAGGGTTAGTAAGCGATTGCACTTTACAAAATGTATCCGCCGATAAAGTTAGTTTTGAGAAAATACACTTTAAAAATGTAATATTTAAAGATATAGCTTTAAGACGAATTGAACTTACAGATGTTATTTTTGTGGAATGTGATTTGTCTAATGTTGATTTTAGTGAAGCAGTAATACATCGTACTAATTTTGTAAATTGCAAGCTAGTTGGTACAAATGTGAGTGCAAGTGTCTTGCGAAATGTAATGTTTGATAATTGTAGTGCAAAATACGCTTTTTTTAGGTTTGCAGACATTAAGCAGGTTATTTTTTCGAATTGTGATTT
>CAYVWT010000089.1:1106-5524 GCA_964455565.1 uncultured Clostridiaceae bacterium
TTCTTTTTCAGAAAACAAATCAGCTTTTTGCCCATTATTTTTTCTTATTGTTATTTAAGGCAATCAGATTTTTCAAATAGCGTTTTCTCTAAGGTTGATTTTGACCACTCGAATTTGAATTCTGCTCAAATGAGTGGCACAAATCTTGTGGGGATTGATTTTAGTAGCTCTGAAATCGAAGGCATGGGCACTTCTGTAGAAGATGTATTTGGTGCTATTATTTCATCTGTGCAAGCAGTTTCACTTTCGAAATTATTAGGAATTAAAATTAAAGAATAGAGTATTAGAGGGTAGAATATGAACATACAAATATTTGGCAAGTCTAAATGTTTTGATACTAAAAAGGCAGAACGGTATTTTAAAGAACGTAAAATTAAATATCAGCTTATTGATGTTGCAAAATTTGGTATTAGCAAAGGTGAATTCAGTAGTGTTAAATCGGCAGTTGGTGGCATTGATAATTTAATTGACGAAAAGACCAAGTTATATGAAACTTGTTTTATAAAATATACACCACAAAATATGATTGAAGAAAAACTACTTGAAAACCCAGGACTATTTAAAACACCAATTGTACGCAATGGAAAGCTTGCAACCATAGGATATAATCCTGAAATTTGGAAAGGTTGGCAATAGCATCGTATGAATATATTTGATATTCCAAAAGGCGATATGCCACAAGAATTGGTTGAAATACTACTAAAGAATAAAAATGTTAGAATTGAACGAATAGTTTCAAAAGGACATACGACGGATTGGTATGACCAATACGAGGATGAGTGGATAGTTTTACTTACTGGTGATGCTGAAATTGAGCTCGAAAATGATACTATTTCATTATCAGCAGGCGATACACTGTTTATACCAAAGCACCAAAAGCATAGAGTGGTAAAAACTACTGAATGTATATGGTTATGTATATTGATTGGATAAAATTTCATCAAAGCAAAAAGAGGGGAAATACATATGGTATGAAATATTCAATTTATATACTTATTATTTGGAACATAATAACATTTATAGAGTTTGGGATAGATAAATGGAAATCTATACATAAGAAATGGAGAATAAGTGAAAAGACGCTTATTTTATCAGCATTTTTGATGGGTGGATTGGGTGGCTTATTTGGTATGGCAGTATTTCACCACAAAACGAAACATATAAAATTTAAAATATTAATTCCACTTGCTGTAGTCTTTAATATTGCAGTGGTGATTGGAGGGTTATATCTTGCAAATTGGCAGATACCGTCATTTTAAAGGCAACGAATACGAGGTTTTATATATCGCTAAACACAGTGAAACATTAGAAGAAATGGTTGTATATCGTGCGCTATATGGCGAGCGTGGTATATGGGTTAGACCACTTTCTATGTGGAATGAAACAGTAGAGTATAATGGAGCGTGGGTAAAAAGATTTGAGTATATTGATAAATAAGGGGGAAATTAATATGTTGCTTATATGCTACCCAAAATGTACAACCTGTCAAAAAGCTAAAAAGTGGCTTGATGATAACAGTATCGGCTACAACGAACGTAATATAAAGGAGCAAAACCCAACAGAAACAGAACTTCGTGCTTGGCATAAAATTAGTGTGCTACCTCTTAAACGTTTCTTTAACACAAGTGGACTGTTATATAAATCATTGGAACTGTCTAAAAGGCTACCTACAATGAGCGACGACGAGCAGTTTTCACTTCTTGCAACTGATGGTATGCTTGTTAAACGTCCAATTGTTGTGGTTGATGATTTTGTGTTGGTAGGTTTTAAAGTAGCCGAGTGGGAACAGTTGCAATGAATTATAGCATAACCTATACAAAAAGAAAAACTATTGCCATATATATTCATAAAGATGGTTCTGTTGAGGTGCGGTGCAATAAAAACACACCAAAATCTGCAATTGAAAAGTTTGTTAACCAAAAGCAAAAGTGGATATATGAAAAAGTTGCAGTTATGTTTAATAAAAGTGAAATTAAAAATGATTGGAAAATCGAAGCAGGTAATTCGCTTTTGTTTATGGGAAAAGAATATCCTGTAATTACAAAAGAAGGTAATGATGTAGGATTTGATGGACAAAATTTCTATATTCCAGCACAATTGGACCCTTCTTATATACAGTCATACATAATAGATGTTTATAAAACCCTTGCAAAAAAAGTTATTTCTGATAAGGTTAAAAAATATGCCTATATTATGGGTGTAACTCCTGCAAATGTAAAAATTAACTCTGCTAAAACTCGGTGGGGAAGTTGCTCGGGCAAAAATAGTCTTAATTTTTCGTGGTTACTTGTAATGGCTGAGGAAAGCGTGATTGAATATGTTGTTGTACACGAGCTTACACACATTAAGGAGCATAACCATTCGGAAAGATTTTGGAAGATAGTTACCACTGTATTGCCGGATTATAAAATGAAGCAGCGACAACTAAAGGTATTACAAGAAAAACTTAGTAAAGAGGATTGGTAAATAAATGTTTGGAAAGAACGCTATTCTTTTTTAGGCAATGGTATTCTGAACATTCTAAAATAATCCTTTTGAGCTTCAATCTCACATTCTGCTATCAGCCTTAAAAATTCCTTATCGCTTGGAGCATTTTCACGCTGTGCAATCCTCAAAGCTGATATATATTCATTCCTTAAAATTGGCGGAATAGAAATGATTTGATAACCTTTGTTGACAAGAATAAGGTTCATAAGTAGTCTTGCTGTTCTACCATTCCCGTCCGTAAAAGGGTGAATATCAACTAATCGCCTGTGTGCAAATGCAGCCAATACAACTGGGTGTAAGCTATCACTTTTCTTGTTTAACTCACTTACAAACTCGCTCATTTGCTGTGGCACATCTTCAGGTATAGGTGGTAAATAGACCGAACTAGTTATAAAAACTTGGTGGTCACGGTATTTGCCAGCCTTTTCCAAGTCTAAACTGCTGTAAAACAGCTTGTGAATCATAAGAATAATTTCTTCTGAAAAGGTAAAGTTTTCGCATCTGGCAGCGTTAAGCATATAATCATAAGCGTTTGCGTGTCCGGTTGCTTCGTAGTAATCCTTAATAGGCTTTCCACCGATTGTTATGCCGTCCTCTAATATTATTTTCGTTTCGCTAATGGTTAAGGTATTACCCTCCAATGCATTTGATGAATAAGTGGTGCTAATACGAAAATAGTTGTCAAGTTCTTTAATTTCTTCTGGCTTAAGTGGTCGGCGGCTGTCAATGAGGCTTTTGTATTCGTCGATTCTTTTTAAAAGAGTATCCATTCGCTTATTCCCTTCATCAAATATAATTTACATATATAATATCTTAATTTTGATAAATTTACAACAGAAAAGAGATTACAGTTGTCTTTTTGTGTTGCGATATTCAGAATTTATTGTTATAATATTAAAATAGCATAAAATATTGGGGGTAATTAAAAATGAGAAAAAGTTCAATAATAATTTTAATAGTAGTAATTCTTTTGGTAGGGTGTGGCAAAAAGGCAGTTGAGGCGCCACAACCACAAGTAACATCACAAAATAGTGGACAGGCAGTTGCTCCAAGCCCAACTCCATCATCAATCACTTCATCACCTCAAAAAGAAAGTCAACCAAATGGTAAGGACTTGGAAAAGCTAATTGAAAAATCAAATAATACAAAAGATGAAAAAGAACGTGAAAAAGTAATGGCGGAAATTCAAAAAATATTAGAGCAAGCTGAGAAAAATGCACCTAAGCAAAATTAGGCATTTGTTTTTAAAACGTCTTTAAATATATTGGAGAAACTAAAAAATGTTAATTTATTTTGCACAAGCTCTTGGTTTTTTAGGGTTATCATTAGCAATGATATCTTTTCAGAAAAATAACAACAAAGGAATTGTATTCTTTCAGCTATTAGCGTCGTTTACTTTTGCTTTCCATTTCACTTTATTAGGTGCGTACACTGGGGCGTGTATGAATCTTTTGGGTGCACTGCGAAACATAGTGTATTATAACCGAGAAAAAGAATGGGCTAACAAAAAAGTCTGGCTATATTTGTTTATTGGGTTATATATAATTGCAGGACTACTAACATGGAAAAATTTATACAGTATTCTGCCGATAATAGGTATGATTCTTTCAACAGTCGGGTTTTGGGTAAAAAATCCAAAATATACAAGGCTTATTTATTTGCCTTCGTCACCCTGTTGGTTAATATATAATGTTGTGAATCTTTCTATTGCAGGAGTTTTGACAGAAATATTTGCTTCGTCTTCATTATTAATTGCTATATTTAGGTTTGATATTTTGAAGAAGGAAAAAGTTTGTGAGTCTATGGTTGTTTAAGATTTATAAATATAGTATGACTAAAAAATATTAAGTAGGTGATATTATGACTACAAGTGTAGATTTTATTAATTATGTTTGTGAGAAAATTGTTGGTGTCGGCGATATTCGATATAG
>CAYVWT010000090.1:0-5451 GCA_964455565.1 uncultured Clostridiaceae bacterium
ATGACCAATATGCCATACCTGTAAAAAAGGATTGTGTCCACGTGAAAATGTGAGGCAATTTGTAGTATTTTTCTTTTTGCCCATTAAAATACTGACCATCAGGTTGAGCTGTATACTCCATTAAATCATTCCCAATCAATTCAATGTTTTTAGATGTTTTTTCTACTGCACAGTCAAGTGCTTTTTGTAAATTCATTGCTTCACTTCCTGTATTTGTATTTAGATATTTTTATAAATCTATTCTTTTATTAGATTAACCTTTACTTCAAGAATTCCTTCAATGCCTTCTTTGCATATTGCAATTCGTTTTTGAGGTTGGTTTTCTAAATATGGCAATATATCTAATCTAATAATGCAGTCCTTTGGTACTTCAATAACAATCCTGCCCCTTTTTCCTCTAATAATTGCAGTTTGATTTTGAATTTGCACATCAAGCTTTGTGTTCCAATAAAACTCGACACCTTTTCCCTTTGAAATACGATATTCATCTTTAATAATAATTATATTTGGCTCAGGAGAATCCCATTTGCGTATCCACTTATCATAAAATTCTTCCCACCCCGGCGTTGCATCCATCTCCGCTTGAAAACTTTTTTCATCTCCAAAACCCTTCGGCTTAACATTAAAGGGAATTGGATATAATGGACTTGGAGCAATATTAAGACCATATGGCACTAACATATTATGCCTTGAACAGCTACGCATAAATACACTCATCTCATCACCATATACTGTAACACCAGGGTCCATTGCAAAAGTATCCCCTGCAAATTCAAGAACAAAGCTGCCTTTGTCAGAATGAGCATGTCCAGCATTCGCTTTATTTCCATTAATAAATATTTTAACATATTCACCTTGCAATTTTCGAGTTGATGTCATTACACCTATATCGGATATGAAAATAAAGCTTTTAAATTCTGTTGCAGTTTTTGTAATTTGTGGGTAAAATTTTTGAATAAAAAATCCAAATTTATTACTGCCTATACGATTATATGCTTTCCAAAACATAAAGACCCAAGCACTCTGTGGCATTAGTGCTGCCATAATTGCCATGGTTTCCAGTACACCTTTCCCTGCATGACCTGCATCTCCACTCGAAATAATATCCGCATCATCGTTAGTTGAAACAAATGCTTCTATATAATCCGCCGTCCGTTTAAAGTTATCAGGTAACGAAACGGTTTTCATACTGCGAGCACTTGAATAAAAATAAATCGTCCTCATTACTTCTCTGCAAACATATCCAAAATATGCCGGTCCTTCTGTATAACCACCTTCTGAACCAAATAAACATTCTATACTTTCCAATAATTCTTCATATGCCAAATCGGTGTACGGATAGATATGCTTCCATTCCTTTTCAAGCAATGCATAGCCACAAATTCTTGCAGGTGAAAACCAAGCCAATTGGTTCATCTTAAATATTTCCTCTGGCTTTTCAGCATGCTTCCATATCATCCAGTTTATATTCGAAATTCCCTCTTCGGCAAGTCTTCTCATAATATATTGCCTGCCAACAATTGTAAAATAGTCCCATGCAAGGTCTAATATATGCACTACCTCGTATGTGCAAAGGGATGGAACAAATGCTTTTACTTCAAAATTACTTCCCGGCATCTTATTTACAAAACCATCTGTCCAATTTGTGCAAAATGCAATTGACAAGGCAAACCTTGCAGAAAGCCGCAAAAGTTCTTTATCCTTAAGCAATATTCCAGTAAGGGCGGCATTGAGTCCATTAGAAAAATCACAGTTATTGATTGGTCTAGAAATCAGGATTTGTTCATAATCCCGTTCACGGCAAAACTGAAAATCATCATGCATATTAACATAATCTTTTATTCTTTTTTCAGGCGCAATGTCAAGTGCCTCACGAGCATTTTCCATAAACTGCACACTGTTATTTTTAAGAATTTCTTCATAGGTAGAACGTAGGCTTTCAACTTCATCCTTGTTTAATAGAAGCCCATATTTCGGCATAAAATCAGGTTCATAGCTAAGTGGCTTTAAGTAAGGCTCCCAGTTTTCATCAAAACGCTCAAAGTGTTTTAGGTATTTTTTTAACAGCTCCTCATTTTGAAGACCAATCCATTCGATGTTGCCGGCTCCTTCACCCTCATTTACAGCTTCAATTTCAAGAGTTATCCATAGCAAACTCCTCATACTGCTTCTCGTTGTTTTCTCACTTTTATTCTTTCAACAAAATTATACCACACGTTATATGATTGTCAATTATTTTTAAAACAAAATAACATCAAACCAGCTTATCAAAGCACAAATGCGTGTCAGCTTCAATAAGCCAATCTAATTACATTCTGCCTCTAATGGTCCTGCAAGTTCCTTTAAGTAAAATAGTTTGCCTGGTATAGTTGGAATAAAGCTTGATGGTATCCACATATCTGGTCCATAGCGGAGGGTCATCCAAAAGCTCATACCCTGCCAACCCATACCACGTCCTAATGCTCCATCACAGCCACCTATTAGGCAATCAGCTTGTAGCATAAGGCCAGGTCCTATGGTGTTAGCCCTGCATGGAACAAGTGTTGTTCGGCTTTTGAAGCTTGTTATTGAGTTTTGCTCTATTGTTAGCGGATGTAGCTTTGCACCTATGCGGTGAGTCTGTTTTTTCCATTCCTCCACGCTTGAGAACTCCTCTGCAAAATGTGGCTCCCAAAATGCAATATGGCACATACGCCCTATTCCAAATACAAGCACCAGCTTAGCACCTTCTTTTTTAAGGGTAGCTATTTTTTCAGCGTAAGTTGGCAAATTTTCCTTTGTAGCAAAATTACGTTGACTCTCTGGAACGGTTAACTCCCCAAGTGGTCCGTAGAATGAATCCCTCATAGCATATTGGAAAGATGCAGGATTTTCTGGTGGCAAGGTATTTCCATCACCGTCGCTCCATTCATCCATATTAAAGCCATAAACATGGTCACATTTAACATTCCATTCTTTAAGAAAATATACAGCCCATTTGTACATTCCCATTGGCCCTGCTGGAAGTATTATTGCAAGTTTTCTTCCTTCATCCTTTGTTTTTTTGATTTGAAGGGCTATTTCGTGCCCCATACAAGTATCAAAATCAGCAAGAGTTGCACACTCAACAGGATTAAAGCCCTCGTGCCAAAATTCCTGCCTGTCTGCAACGCTTTCAGCAGGATTAGAACAGCATTTATCTATTCTTTCCATATCCCAACCCTTTGGGTAAAATCCTTCCAACATTGATCCTTTAACAGTAGTCATAAAATTCATAATAATCGTCCTTCTTTCCTTTAATTATATTTTTATTCCAAATTCAATCTCAACTGAGTATTCTTCAAATGGCTTTAAAATTTTCAAATATCCTTCATTTTCAGCCTTTTCCCTGCCCATTGGTAAGCAAGTTCCTGGCTCTAAACCAACTACATATTCACTCTCGCCAAGCATTTTCCAAATGGTGAACCATGGTAGCTGTGATTTGTCATACTTAATATATATACCTTTGCAATCAGCTATATTGACATTTTCAATACCTACTTCTATTTCGCCATCCTGCTCAAAATCAATTAAAAAGCATTGCTCCTCATAGCCGTTTATAGGCTTATGAAGCTTATCAGCCGTATCAATACCTTTTGCTGCTATATCGGTTGCAGGAATAAGTTTCCCTTTTGGCATTACTATTTTTGCACCATCATCAACAAGAGGAAATCCAAAATTCATATGATAAAGCAACATTACCCCTTCGGGTTTGAAGCCTTGATTAACAATTGTGTCTTTAATTTTAAGTTTGTTCTCGCCAAGCTTTGTACTTATTTCACGCTTAAATAAAAGGTTTTCACCGAAAACTTTGCTTTCGCGCATTTGCCCTGATATTTTCATTACATAATCATTACCCTCCCAATCGGCAGTAACACACACATTTTCGGCAGGAGTATTACTAATTCTGCCATGCACTCCAAATTCCTCGCCGTTATACGTACTCGGACTGCCTGCATTTCGCAAGCCACAGGTTGTAAGCATACCGCCAAAAAATCCTCTTAGCCATTCTAACCCTTTATGCTCAAAGTATTGCGGTGCAGTAACGCCTGTTTTTGAAATCCATGAAATTGGAGTTGATTTAAAATCTGACCATGCAATATCCATACAACGGTCTGGCAGTACTGTAAACCTAAGTCCTGCGCCTGTGTTTACCTCGAAAGCAGCTACACCCTTTGCCCTGCCGTCAGCTATCTCAAATTGCTTTATTCCACCTAACTGTGAAATATCTCCAACTCTTTGCATAAGCTCATTACGTGTAAATTCTTTTCCAAATAGATACGCCATTATTTTAGCTCCTTATCCATCTTTTTGTAGACTTTTAAAAATCTCAATTGTTTTAACATACTCCTGTGAGCCTTCATCAAAACCGCACAATTCTTTAAGTACAGCACCGACACCTTTTTGTGCTAATATTTCCTGCACTTCCTTTGTCCCACTGTCGTCCGACTTAAAAAGTAATGCAAATGCAATTCCATAAAGTATAAATGTATTGTCAATATCATATTTTCTGCACAACCTTGATGCACCTGCAAGACGGTCATTAGCTGACAATTTACGTTTAGTATCCCTGCCTACCCTTGCGGTTGTATCCCCTAAATATCTGTTACCAAAGCGATATATTAAATTATCAGCATATGCTTTAACCATTGCATAATCCTTGTTATGCTCTTTCGAAAGTGCCATTACTGAGGCATACATCGCCTCTTGACATATATTCTTTATTTTTTCGTCCTCTATTGCCTGCCATATATATTCATAGCCACTATTTGCACCTAAATAAGCACACAAGCAATGCCCCATATTATGTAAAAATAGCTTACTCTGTATATGATACTCGAACGGTGCAGATGGCTCCATACCCTTTATTTGTGGTATTTCACCTTTAAATGCGTGTTTATCAACTGGCAGAGTGCAAAATGGTTCAACCCAAACCTTTAGCGGATTACCTTCTTTCATTTCGTCTGTCATAATAGGCACCATTCTGCCAACCGACGCTTCAACAAATCCCACAGAATTTTCTAAGTAGTCATAATACTGCTTATCTAATTTTTCTTTGATTAACCCTTTTAGGTATTTATCTGCATTAATAAGGTTTTCGCATATAATAATATTTAGTTCCCTTTTAGTTTTACTTCTTTCCTTAATTCCATCTGCAATATTTTGTGCTATATATGGCAGCACATTTACACCAACAGCACTGCACATTATGTCACATTCTGCTATTTCGTTTGCTACTGCGTTTGTATCCATTCCGTTAACAGCACGTACATTTTTTACAGTTACCTCGTACTGTTCCTCGTTGCTAACTACCTTAACAGGGTATTCATTCTTTGTATTAAGAAGGTTAACCATTTCTTCATTTATATCAACAAAAACTGTTTCGTAACCGCTTTGTGAAAAAAGCATTCCAATAAAGCCTCTCCCAATATT
>CAYVWT010000091.1:0-4009 GCA_964455565.1 uncultured Clostridiaceae bacterium
TTATGTAATGCAAATATTATTGCAAGGAGTATTAAAGCAATTAAAATTATAAAAACAGAATTGCTATTTTGCATAATTCCAAAGGCTGCACCTGTGTTTTCAACATAGGTTAAGTGGAACACGTTATTAATTAGTGGCACGCTACCATTTGCAATCTTAGTAACTGCAAGTGCTTTTGTGTATTGGTCAATTATTATAACAATTAGTGCTATTATATACGGCATATTGTATCCTCCTATTAAAAGTTGCGAAAAAAGGGAGCGTACGCTCCCTTTTATACTAACTTTCGTTTAAAATGCTATTAAATTTTGAGTGATAATTTTTTTGTTAGGCTAGGCGTAGGTTCTCGGCAATGGTCTGTCCATTGCCGATGGTTCTACAACAACGCATAACAGAAAATTAGCCGAAAAACAAATAGCCATTTTAACGAAAATTAGTATGATTTTATTTCTCGTCGTCGCAATCACAATCGCAACCACATTCACAGTCACAATCAAATTCAAGCTCTAAAACTTGTCCACAATTAGGGCAAGCAATTTCTTCTTCGCTTTCTAAATCATCCTCGTCAACAAAAAATTCTTCGTTACAAGCTGGGCATTTTACTGAAAATGGTTCTTCATCTTCATCATAGTCTTCATCGTCTTCTTCTTCATAAACATCGTCTTCCAAATCAAAAACTCTGTCAAAAAGCTCGTCCTGTGAATCCTCTAAGTAATCAATATCGTCTGCTATTTCCCCTAAAACACTGATCATTTCTGTGAACAACTTACCTTCGTTTGTGCTTACATCAATCTTCATTCCCTCTGCAAGACCACGAAGATATGAAACTTTTTCTGATATTATAGACATATAAGTAATTCCTCCATTTATTTTATTAGGCGACCACGCCCATAGATATTATTTGTAATTTTACAAAAATTATGCTCTTTCCATATATTCGCCCGTACGGGTATCTATGCGGATTTTATCACCTTGGTTAATAAACAAAGGAACATAAATTGTTGCACCTGTTTCAAGTGTAGCTGGTTTTGTTGCGCCTTGTGCTGTATCACCTTTAACACCTGGCTCTGTTTCTGTAATTTCAAGCTCTACAAAGTTTGGTGGCTCAACACCAAATACGTTGCCATTGTGTGAAAGAATACGAACCATATCATTTTCTTTAACAAATTTAAGCGCATCACCAAGCTGGTTTTCATTAAGTGGAAGCTGCTCGAATGTTTCTAAGTCCATAAAATAGAACAAACCAGAATCATTATAAAGATACTGCAAATCTCTACGTTCAATATGTGCCTTTGGCATTTTGTCCGTTGGACGGAATGTTTTTTCAACTGTCGAGCCATTAATAACGTCTTTAAGACGAGTTCTAACAAACGCTGCGCCCTTACCAGGCTTTACGTGTTGGAAATCTACTATTTGGTATACGTTACCGTCAAGCTCAAAAGTTACACCGTTTCTAAAATCTCCTGCTGATATCATTGGAAATACCTCCATAAATTAGTATTCATAATATAGTTTAAACTAAAAACCAAAAAATTTCAAGCAAAACTTTCATAATATTATAAGCTCTTTTGTTGAGGAAGTAAAATTCGTGTATCCTTTTTCAGTTACACATACCAAATCTTCTATTCTAACTCCACATAAATCTCTGACATAAATACCAGGCTCAACCGTGACAACCATACCTGTTTTAAGGGCTTCGCTTGCCTTTGGTGAAAGTCTTGGCTCCTCGTGAACCTCTATTCCAACACCATGACCGAGTGCATGGGTGAATGATTTACCATAGCCAGAATTTTCTATAACTTCTCGTGCTAATTCGTCTACACCCTTGCAGGCTTGTCCATTTTTAATTGCGTCTAAGCCTGTTTGCTGTGCCATTTTTACAGTTTCATATATTTTTCGCTTTTCTTCGGAAATTTCGCCTATTGCAACCGTTCGTGTCATATCACTACAATATCCATCAACAACACAGCCAAAATCCATTAAAAGAATATCGCCAAGTTCAATTATCTTATCGGTTGGCTCACCATGTGGAAGGGCGCTACGCACGCCCGAAGCAACTATTGTATCAAAAGAAACACATTCTGCACCGTTTTTTCGCATAAAAAATTCTAATTCAACTGCAACCTCAATTTCCGTCATACCTTGCTTTATAAACTTTAAAATATGTGAAAACGCAAGGTCAGAAACTACTGCTGCTTTTTTAATTTTGTTAAGCTCATCATCTGTTTTAATAATCCGAAGCTGTGTAAAAAGCCACGAACAGCTATGAAGTGCAGTATTTGGCAACGCTTCTTTTAATGATTTATAATTACTAAAAGACAGCATTTTATCCTCAAAGCCTAAATTATTAAGGTTGAACTCGCTAAGAAGTTTAAAAGGGTTTTCATTGAATTCAATTATTTCAAAGCCATCGGTTTCAAGCCCTGCCTGTATGGTGTATCTGCCATCAACAAACAAAAATGCACCATTTAGTGTTATTAAAATAATCCCATCACTGCCAGTAAAACCACTTATATACCTGCGGTTTTGTTTTGAAGTAACTATGACTCCGTCAAGCTCGTGACTTTCAAGTTCTGCTCTAATTTTGGAAATGCTCATTTATCCTGCTCCGCAATGCTACGAAGTGCATACATCGCAAGTATGTAGCTATTTGCGCCAAAGCCACAAATTTGACCACTACACACAGGTGCAATTACAGAATTATGGCGAAATTCCTCACGAGAGTGTATATTAGAAATGTGAACTTCAACTACTGGTATTTCAGGGATTGGTATAGCATCACGAATTGCATAGCTGTAATGCGTGTATGCCCCTGCATTTATAATTATGCCGTCATAGCTTCCTTTGCATTTATGAATTGCATTAACTATTTCGCCCTCACAATTTGATTGAAAAAAGTCAACCGTAGCATCTAAAACATCAGCTGTTAAGGTTATGCTCTCGTTTATGTCTTCAAGAGTTGTGCTTCCATAGGTTTGCACTTCTCTTTGCCCTAACATATTAAGGTTTGGACCGTTTATAACCATAATTTTCATCTTAATTCCCCTCTTTCTCTTTCATATAGTTCCTTCATTGTTAATGCATCTATTGCCTGAGTGCCTGCCGATTCACAAATAATCGTTGGTGTTAAATTGCGCCTTGCAAGAACAACTGAAAGTGGCTCAAATTCAGGCCCCCACTCCTCATCGCTAAATGTTGTATGCTTTTTTTCGCCACTTTTTGTAAATTCTATCTTACTAAAATGACTGTGGAAATTTTCTGCTCTATATTTACCCAATTTCTTTTCAATATCATCACTTATAGCTTCAAAATCCTCAACATCTACAAGGCTTCCAAGCCCTCTTGAATTTAGGTGTCCAAAGTCAATTGTGGGAATAAGTCGCTCGTCTATTTTGCACAATTCTAAAACCTCTTCAAGCGTGCCCATTTGCCCTAATTTACCCATAGTTTCAGGGCATAATGTAATATTTCCATAGCCTGCACTGTCAATTTCCGAAAGTGCACGACGCATTGTATCTTTTGATGTTTTAAGCGCCTCTCGTCTGGTAACATACTTTGGGATACTTCCCATATGCACAACTACTCTTGTTGCACTCATTTGCTTTGCTGCGTTTACACTTTGCATAATATACGCTATTGACTTATCTATTCTTTCCTGTTCATCACTTGAAATATTTGTAAAGTATGGGGCGTGTATGCTTAAACTTATTCCGTTTTCCTTTGCAAGCTCACCTAAATTTTCTGCACCCTCTTGTGATATTTTCACACCTCTGCCACATTGATATTCGTATGCATTAAGCCCTAAACCTCTAAGAAATTTTGGCATTTCAAGTGAGGATTTCCCACCCTGTTCGTGAAATTGATCTGGGTTGCCTGCTGTTCAGTTTTTACAAGAATGTGGGATGCACGTGCCTGCGTGGTCATGCTGTACAGGTGCCTTTTTTAAAAAGATAAAAGGTTGGATGAGACTCAGAACTCTCCGTCCTGCTCAAAGCTCCGTCCGTACCGG
>CAYVWT010000091.1:4019-5326 GCA_964455565.1 uncultured Clostridiaceae bacterium
AAATTGATCTGGGTTGCCTGCTGTTCCAAATTTTATTATATTCATTATACACCTTTGTCTAATTCTTTTAGCATCTTATTTACAAGCTTTTTTCTAATCATTTTCCTATCAAACCAAATTTCGTCTGCAATTAACCCTTGATATATAAGCATTTTATAACCATTATAAGCCCTGCAACCCTTTTGGATTGCCATTTGCATAAATCGAGTTATCGGTGGGCTATAAATAAGGTCATAAACTACTGTTTTTGGTGATATTCCCTCTAAATTATCCACTGGCGATTTATCACTATTAGGCGATAACCCAACCGAGGTTGTGTTTATTAGTATATCACAATCAGAAGCGTTAAATTCATCAATCGATAATGCAGTTACATTAGTAAATTTGCTTGCAATTTTTTGTGCGTTTTCTATTGTACGGTTGTAAAGCAAAACTTCTTTACACCCAAAATTCACAAGTGCATATACAATCGACATCGTCGAGCCACCTGCACCAACTATTTTTATTTTGCTGTTTTTCACATTAACCCTATCACCTTTTAACTGTCTTAAAAAGCCTTTACCGTCAGTATTATAGCCATATAGCTTACCACATATTATTTTCACAGTATTAACTGCACCTATCTGTTTTGCCTCCTGCGAAATTTCATCAAGAAATGGCATTATATTTTGTTTATGTGGCACTGTAATGTTAAAACCCTTTACACCAGTCTGCTTAAACTTTTCGATTACCTCTCGAATTTCATTTTCCTCTACGCAGTTCAAAAGATACTGTGCATTTATTTTATAGTAATTATATACCACATTATGTAAAATAGGCGACAGGCTATGCTTTACAGGGTTACCAATTAGCGCAAATGATTGTATTTTAATTTTATCAATAACTATACTTTCGATATACCTTTTTAACTTAATGCCTACTCCTTCAATTGTAGATACTGGTAGAACTAATACAGACATCATTTTAGCTCTGTTTGCGCCCCAAATATCAGTAAATATTTGGTCGCCCACAACACAAACTTCATTTGCGCTGACACCATATTTTTTCGCTACCATCTCAAATTTTCTTTTAAGTGGCTTAAAAGCTCTATGTATTACAAATAGGTTTAATTTTTTGTTAAACCCTATAACCCTTTTTTTAGAATTGTTGGAAACAAGGCAAATTTTTATACCTTCATTTTTTACTTTTTCAATCCAATCTATAACACTTTGAGTTGGCTCTTTTGTGCTTGTCGGAACAAGCGTGTTGTCTATATCTAAAATAAACACACGAATTCCCTGTGCTTGAAGCATTTTAACATCTATATC
>CAYVWT010000092.1:0-5316 GCA_964455565.1 uncultured Clostridiaceae bacterium
AGTTTTAAATAAACTGGATGATGAGTTATCTGATATTAATAAGATGTCTGATTATGACGAGCATCATTTAGAATGTTTATTGCACCCAGAAAAACAAGCTCCTGTTTTTCGACTTTCAGACTGTTTGTGTTCTGATGAACAAAAGAAAATATGTGAAAACAGTTGTTTCTTTGATGCGATATCATGTGACAAAAATGGAAACAATACTATTTCTGCTGATAATTGTGTTGGTTGTGGTATTTGTATTGAAAATTGCAAAGCAGGAAACTTTACTGACAGGAAAGATATAATACCATTATTTCAGGCACTTAATAGAAACAATGAACCTGTTTATGCAATGATTGCACCTGCCTTTATAAGCCAGTTTAGTGAAGAAGTATCTCCTGGAAAGCTTAGGGGAGCTTTTAAAAAAATGGGTTTTGCAGGTATGCTCGAGGTGGCTCTTTTTGCCGATATCTTAACTTTAAAAGAGGCTCTTGAATTTGACCGTTCAATAAAAGATGATAATGATTTTTTGCTTACAAGTTGCTGCTGTCCTATTTGGATTGCAATGATTAGAAAAATATATGATTTGTTAGTGCCACATCTTCCTCCTTCTGTTTCTCCTATGGTAGCATGTGGTAGATCAATTAAAAAATTATACCCTAACGCAAAAACAGTTTTTATTGGTCCATGTGTGGCAAAAAAAGCTGAAGCTAAAGAAAAGGGTATTGAAGATGCAGTTGACTTTGTTGTGACATTTCAAGAAATTCAAAATATGTTTGACATTGCACAAATTAACCCTGCTAAAGAGTCAGATGACTCACGAGACCATTCTTCTACTGCTGGAAGAATATATGCGAGGACTGGGGGAGTTAGCGAGGCAGTGCAAAGCACAGTTAATCGCTTGAAACCTAATAGAGATATTCCACTAATAGCCAAACAGGCAAATGGCATTGCTGAATGTAAGGCTTTATTGAATAGTATTAAAGATGGAGTAATTAATGCAAACTTTTTGGAAGGAATGGGTTGTATTGGTGGTTGTGTTGGTGGACCAAAAGCTTTAATAAGCAAAGAGGAAGGAACTGCTCATGTTAATAGATATGGAAATGAGGCGATTTACCAAACGCCTGTAGATAATCCTTATTTAATTGAACTTCTAAATCGACTTGGTTTTGAAACTATAGAAAGTTTGTTAGAAGATGGCCATATGTTCACAAGGGATTTTAAATAAATTTGCTCCATTTTGGTACCATGTTGTTTATCTCAATATGAAGTTTATTATATATTACTTAAACTGCAACAATGACAAACAATTCTTTGTTATATAATAAATTAAGACATATAAAAGCCGTAGTATTTTTGATTACAAATCAAAAATACTACGGCTTTTCAGTTAATAAACAAAGCACTTAATTTATTGTAATATGCACTGTACCGCTTCCATACTTTTCTGCTATTTCTTTGACCAAATCAAAAATTATCTTTATTCTCCAAATGATTTGATATAAATTTCTTCCAATTCCTTAACAAGTGGCATTTTAGGGTTTGCATTTGTACATTGGTCTTCAAATGCTTTATCTGCAAGCTCTGAAACTGCGTTCATAAACTTTACTTTATCAACATTACATTCTGCAATCGTTAGTGGCATATTAAGTTGCTTCATTAAATCAACAACTGCTTTTATAAGGCTTTTTACTCCCTCTTCCGTTGTTTTCGATGGTAAACCTAATGTTTTTGCAATTTCAGCATATCTCTCATCTGCAATAAAAGTTTCATATTTAGGAAACGTTGCAAATTTAGTTGGCTTCTTTGCATTATATTCAATTACATGCGGAAGAATTATTGCATTTGACCTACCATGAGAAATATGAAATTCCCCACCTAATTTATGAGCTAACGAATGATTAATTCCAAGGAAAGCATTTGTAAAAGCCATACCAGCCATACAGCTCGCGTTATGCATTTTCTCTCTTGCCTTTTCATTGCTACCATCTTTATATGCAATTGGTAAATATTCAAATACAATTTGGATTGCTTTCATAGCAAGTGCATCAGTATAATCTGAAGCTAAAACCGAAACATACGCTTCAATTGCATGAGTTAACACGTCCATACCAGTATCAGCTGTTATTACAGGAGGTACTGTCATTACAAATTCAGGGTCTATTATTGCAACGTCTGGCGTTAATTCATAATCTGCAAGTGGATATTTTACATTTTTAACCTTATCAGTGATAACTGCAAATGAAGTTACTTCAGAACCAGTTCCGCTTGTTGTTGGAATAGCAACCAATTTCGCTTTATTCCCTAGCTCAGGGAATTTAAACACACGTTTCCTAATATCCATAAATTTAAGCTTAAGTGAATCAAAATCGAGTTCTGGATGCTCATAAAACAGCCACATACCCTTTGCTGCATCCATTGCACTACCACCACCAAGCGCGATTATAACATCAGGTCTAAATAGTTCCATTGCTTTTGCACCTTTGAATACTGTATCAACTGATGGGTCTGGCTCCACCTCCGAAAAAATTTCACAGTGAACATATTGCTCTCTTTTTCTTAAATAATAAAGGATTTTATCTACATAGCCAAGTTTAACCATTCCAGGGTCAGTAACTATAAATGCTCTTGTGATATTAGGCATTTTCTCCAAATATTGAGTAGAACCAAATTCAAAGTATATTTTTTCAGGAATTTTAAACCACTGCATATTAACTCTCCTTTGTGCAACACGTTTTTTGTTAATTAAATTAACGGCAGAAACATTAGATGTTGTAGAGTTATGTCCAAAACTACCACAGCCAAGTGTTAATGATGGCATATTAGTGTTATATATGTCACCAATTGCACCATGTGTAGAAGGCGAGTTAATAATTAAACGCCCTGCTTTAATCCTTTTTGCAAATAAATCTATAACATTCTTATCGTTAGAATGTATAACAGCAGAGTGTCCAAGTCCTCCAAAATCAACCATTTCTTCCGCTCTTTCAATTCCTTTTTCATAGTTATCAACCACAAAATATGCAAGAACAGGGCTTAATTTTTCTCTTGATAGAGGATAATCAGGTCCAACACCCTCTAATTTAGCAACAAGGATTTTCGTGTCCTCTGGAACTTTAAAGCCAGCACCATTTGCAATTTCATATGCAGATTTTCCAACAATTTCTGAATTCACAGCACCTTTATCAAGTATGATTACATGCTTTTCAAGTAAAAGCTTTTCAGCTTCTGATACAAAATAGCAACCATTATCTTTCATAAATTGTTCAAATTCGTCTGTTATGTCTTTATCAACAATAACTGCCTGTTCAGATGCACAAATCATACCATTATCGAATGATTTAGATAAAATCAAATCAGTTGCACTACGTTTGATGTTTGCTGTTTTGTGGACATAGCAAGGTACATTACCAGGGCCAACACCAAGAGCAGGCTTCCCAGTACTATAAGCAGCCTTAACCATTGCAGAGCCACCAGTCGCAAGCACCATAGCAACTCCTCTATGATTCATCAGAAAATTTGTAGCCTCAATTGAAGGTGTTTCAACCCATTGAATACAATCCTTTGGTGCCCCAGCAGCAACAGCCGCATCTCTAACAATTCTTGCAGCCTCGCTACTACATTTTTGTGCAGATGGATGGAATGCAAAAATTATTGGATTCCTTGTTTTCATACAAATTATTGACTTAAACATTGTTGTAGATGTTGGGTTTGTAACTGGAGTAACACCAGCAACAACTCCTACAGGCTCTGCTACTTCTTCATAGCCTTCAAATTTATTTTCGTTTATTACACCAACTGTTTTATCATATTTTATACTATGATATATATATTCAGTTGCGAATAAATTCTTTGTTATTTTATCCTCATATATTCCCCTACCTGTTTCCTCAACTGCCATTTTTGCAAGCTTCATATGCTGTTCAAGTCCAGCCATTGCCATTGCTTTAATAATAGAATCAACCTGCTCTTGATTCAAATTCATAAATTGCTCTAATGCAACATTTCCTCTTTCTACAAGCTCATTTATCGTTTTTTGAGTGTTGTTTCCCAAATCAGTTTCATTATTTGTCGTCTTTGCATTTTTGTTTACTTTGTCTGACATTATAATAACCTCCCATAAATAAAATGATATTGTTAATCATTTAACAATATCATTTTACCACATTGTTAAATATTTGTCAATAAGAAATAGATAAATATTTTAATAAAAAATTTAGTATAATCTTGTAGATTATATAGATGAAAAAAAATTAACTTCGATAATTCATGATATTTGCAAAAATAATAATGGTAATTTGTTAGAAGTAATTAATGACGGCAGATGGTGGAGTAGAAGCGTGCGTGTTCCGTCTTTCAAACATGTCCTTACTAGCAGACTTGTTGAACACATATCTAAGATTTTTTTCGTAGATAGCTTATGGTCCTCGTCTGTGTTTTCCAGTAGCATTCTTAAAAGATATAATATTTTCGGTTTTTGATTTGCTTGTTTAGGCATTTGATTTAACTCCCTCAACATCAAAAAATATAGTCATAACGTTTTCCGGCAGTTTATCACTCCCTATCATTTTTTGTAATATCTCTTTATAATGGTTATTCCATTCTTCAAAAGATACTTTTTTATAAGTGAAATCGTTTGCAATATTGAGAAGTACTAATTTAACACTATATCCTTTTTCATTTAAATTGTGTAAAAAAACCAACCTATTAGCAAGCTGATAGTATTCATCAAACCACATATTTAAATTACTCTCATCATATTTACAATCATTAATAATCTTCAAGAATGCGTTTTCTATTAAAAGTAAGTTATCAGTTGCTTTTTCACTTGCCTTTTTAGGATCTTTATATGCACTTGCTGTACATTTAGTCTTTGTTTCTTGCTTGTTACCTTTTGCTTCAACTAATATTATAGTATTATCATTTGCTATTCCAATAGCATCCCATTGAGGACCACCATCAGGCCAAAATTTCAAATCTTCCTTTTTTATTTGAAGCTTTTTAAGAATTTGTGCTTGATTTAATTTATACTCCTTAAATTCATCATCGATTATTGGAGAAATCCAATCAATATTGTTGATTTTTTCATCAATCTTTTTAATTTCATCTGTCAAAAGTTTACCTTTCTTGAAATTAATTAAAAACCCTGTCCATAGCTTGCTTCTCTTTCTACCAATGCCATTACTTAAGTTACTCATTAAAATACCCCTTTATAATTTATTTTTTTATTTTTCAACCACAAATCCACTCCATGTATCAGCGTATTGTAATAATAATGTGAGTGGTGTTTCTTTTGTAGCAACAGATTTATTATCATCAACATATTGCCCA
>CAYVWT010000093.1:0-5194 GCA_964455565.1 uncultured Clostridiaceae bacterium
CGCATGATATGATGTGCTACCTAAATATACATCAGCTTCAACTGTTGTAATTCCTTTTTGCGGAGTAAATGTATTTGTTGCAATTGCTGTGTCTTCCGATGGTGTTGTAGCAACTATTTTAACACCGTTACTACTCTCTTTTCCGCCTGTTGAAACTGTTAGTGCTTTGTCAGTTGCGGTTCCACTGAGTACCCAACTATACGGAGCGTTGTTACCAGCTGTTTCGTCATTAAATGTTGATGTAGCCGAATATTTTTCTTGTTCAGATGGAATAATCGCTGTCCCACTATACACCTTAACATTATCTATTCTTGTTCCAGTCGAGCCATCATTTGCTTGAATAGTAATTTTTCTTACATTCCCCGGTGTTGTAGTGTATGATGCCATCGTGCCACCCACTTGAACATTATCAATATATACTTTTGATGTGCCCGTGCCACTTGGATTTACTTCCACCTTTATATTATACCATTTGCCTACAGTTGTTGGTATTCCTGTGTCAGAATCTGAGGTGCCATTATTTATTTTAATATTATTCCCTGATGCAAATTTTATATATTGAATTATCCCCCCACTATAACCTGTACTATTGTCTATTTCAAAAATTTGACTTCCTGTACCATTATACTGAAAATCGCATTCAAATGTTGTGGTAGATGTTTTGGATTCTCCAATATCATAAACCAACCTTAAAGGTGTAGTGCCCGAATTAGTTAATACTAAGCTGTCGTCTCCATCCCATCTTGGACCTTGGTTTTCACCTATTGTATATGTGTATGTATCACCTGTTGCTACTGTCCATTCCGAAGGAACTTGGGTGAGTCCATCAAAATTGTTTGTTATCGGTAATTTGCTATTATTATATACCTTAACATTATCTAACAATGAGCCATTAGTTGTTGTATTCATTGCTGTTAAGGATACTTTTCCTGCATTGGTAACAGAAGCATTATCAAAATCAACACCTGTAGCTTTAAGCTCTCCGTTTACATATGCATCATATTTTTTATTATCAAAGTCTATTACTGCTTTTATATTGTACCAAGTATTTGTATTTATTGAGCTTAGTAACGTAATTAAATTAGTTGTTTTTGTTCTAATACCTAACGTATCAAATCTAAATCTTATAAACTGTGTTCCTGTTATGCTATATATTTCAAACGCATGATATGATGTGCTACCTAAATATACATCAGCTTCAACTGTTGTAATTCCTGTTTGCGGAGTAAATATATTTGTCGCAACTGCTGTGTATCCCGATGGTGTTGTAGCAACTATTTTAACACCGTTACTACCTTCTTTTCCGCCTGTTGAAACTTTTAGGTCTTTGTCCTCTGCGGTTCCACTGAGTGCCCAACTATACGGAGCGTTACCAGCTGTTTCATCATTAAATGTTGATGTAGCTGAGAATACAGGATTGATAATTACTGCGGAGCCACAATATATTTTAATGTTATCTATTCTTGTTCCTGTCGAGCCTTGATTTGCTTGAATAGTGATTTTTCTTACATTCCCCGGTGTTGTAGTATATGATGCCATCGTGTCTCCTGCTTGAACATTATCAATATATACTTTTGATGTGCCCGTGCCACTTGGATTTACTTCCACCTTTATATTATACCATTTGCCTACAGTTGTTGGTATTCCTGTGTCAGAATCTGAGGTGCCATTATTTATTTTAATATTATTCCCTGATGCAAATTTTATATATTGAATTATCCCCCCACTATAACCTGTACTATTGTCTATTTCAAAAATTTGACTTCCTGTACCATTATACTGAAAATCGCATTCAAATGTTGTGGTAGATGTTTTGGATTCTCCAATATCATAAACCAACCTTAAAGGTGTAGTGCCCGAATTAGTTAATACTAAGCTGTCGTCTCCATCCCATCTTGGACCTTGGTTTTCACCTATTGTATATGTGTATGTATCACCTGTCGCTACTGCCCATTCCGAAGGAACTTGGGAAAGTCCGTTAAATTTGTTTGTTATCGGTAACCAACCATTGTGTACTTTAATATTATCTATCTTTGTTCCTGTCGAGCCGTTATTTACCTGAATGGTAATTTTTCTTACATTACCCGGTGTCGATTTGTATGATGCCATCGTGCCACCCACTTGAATATTATCAATATATACTTTTGATGTGCCCGTGCCACTTGGATTTACTTCTACTTTTATATTATACCATCTTCCAACAGTTACTGGTATTTCCGTATCATAATCTGAGGTGCCATTTTTTTATTTTAATATTATTTCCTGATGCAAATTTTATACATTGAATCATTCCCCCATTATAACCTGTACTGTTATCTATTTCAAAAACTTGACTTGCTGCACCGTTATACTGAAAATCGAATTCAAATGTTGTGGTAGATGTTTTGGATTCTCCAATATCATAAACCAACCTAAAAGGTGTAGCGCCCGAATTAGTTAATACCATGCTGTCGTCTTCATACCCACTTGAACCTTGGCTTTCACCTATTGTACATGTGTATGTACCTGTATCACCTGTCGCTACTGTCCATTCCGAAGGAACTTGGGAAAGTCCGTTAAAGTTTTCCGAATAATAATCTGTCGCATATACTGTACTCCCTAAAAAAAGATACAACATTACAGCATACATAATAACCATAGAAGCCATTAACATAATAAATTTGCTTTTTGCCTTTTCCATTTGAACATCCTCCTCATTAATAAATATAATTTTTTATAAACAAAAATGTTTATTCCCCTAATTCCACGTCAATACCACAAAAAAAGAGCATTTACGACGAATTCAGGTTGCCTTTGTTAAAGTATAACATATTAATACTCTTTTTGCAACATTTTTTTGTTTCTTTTTGCTAAAAATTTGTTCATCAATAAATGCTATGCTTTATGCACAAGCAGATGCAGAAAAAATAATAAATTATCCACAGTTTGGGTTTCAGTTAGTTTTTCCCTTTTTATAGTTCCTCGCTTTCATCCTTGCCCATCATCATTCCCAATTCAAGTATAGGCAAGTTGTTTTCTCTCCCTTTTATGCTTTGCAGATTTCTTTCAAGACTATAGCATCCTCGAAAAACTGTTCCACAGAATTATTTTTAACAAACTCAAGCATGGCAAAATGTATTCCCAAGAGTGTTTTTGCTTTTTCTAAATGACCCTCCCATATGCTCCTTGCTTCATTTAAACACCATCTGTCGTAAAATGATTGATAGAACACATGAATATTGCTAAGATAAGGCATCAGTAATTCAAAACTTTCCAACCGCTGCTCCGCAGAAACAAAATCCGACATTTGCCAATATGTTTTCAGATTCGGCAAATTAACCGCCTTTATCAATTCAAGTGTTGTGAAGGCATTATCCGTAAGTGTTCCTCCATGAAATTCAAATGCAATATCAATATTATATGCCGAAGCTTTTTTGCATAGTAAATATGTCTCTTCAATTATTTGCTCCTTATAACTACCATCGGCGTTTTTAGAATCAACCTTACCGCTCCAAACTCTCATAGTGGGAGTGTTTAAAGCGCTTGCCGTTTCAAGAATATATTCAAAAGAGTTTTTCACTCCGACAGTTCCAAGCCTAAGGTATGAACCGTAAGCAGATACAACTATTCCTTCTTCTTTACACTTTTTATAAACATCATTCGCTCTAACAATATCTCCATGAGGAACATGGATATCCCCGCCCCATTCAATACCGTCAAGTTGAGCTTTTTTTACAATCTCTATGATTTCATCCGTACTCAAATTTCTAAAAGTTACAGAAACCAAGCCTGTTTTAAGCATATAAATCTCCTTTTTATGACGATATTGCTAATCGTTCTTTTGTAATTCTATATTCCAACGACTCGCCTCTTGCAAATTTTTCAAATTCGTTTGCCATATACTGACCCATTCTTCTGCCCTCTTCACCGACAGCACCGGCAATATGAGGAGTCAACACAACATTTTCAAGTTGTAAAAGCGGAGAGTCCGGATCCAAAGGTTCATTCTCTGTAACATCCAAAACAGCATAAATATCGGGTCTTAATCTTAGCACCTCGATCATTTCGGCTTCGTTTACAACCGCTCCTCTTGATGTATTAATAAAAGTTGAATTTTCTTTCATCGACATAAAATGATTCTTTGTTATCATGTGAAAAGTAGATGGCAAGAGAGGAGTATGAAGAGAAACAACATCGGATAGCTTAAAAATATCTTCTAATGAACAAAGCTTAATACCCATTTTTACTGCTGTTTCCTTATTTACATAAGGATCATAGGTAATAACATTTACATCAAAATTTTTAAGCAGACTACATACTTTTTTCCCTATGGCACCAAGGGAAATAATACCTACCGTTGAAAGATATTCTCCTTTTTGAATGTTACGATTTAAAATTTTAAGCTTTGATTTATAAGATTGCATAAATGACCAACCCATTTTTAAAGAATAAATAATTTGTGCTAAGGTAAATTCAGCCACTGCAATACCATTGGCTTCATTAGCACTCGTCAAAACAATATTCCTATCCCAAAATTCATCCGTCACAATCTCTTTAACAGACCCTGCCGCATAAAATACAGCCTTAAGATTCGGTGCATTATCCAAAAACTCTTTGTTCATCTTAGGCATACCCCATCCGCTAAAGATGACATCTATATCATTTAACAATTTATAATTTGCCTTTACGACTTCATCCCCTGTAAAAGCACCCTTCATATCAGCATATTTTTCTATTTGGTGCTTTTGTTCCGAACCGTAAATCAAATCTGCTTTCTCTGGCAAAGTTATATAAATCCCTTTCATAGCTATTACCTCCATTTGATATTATTAATCCCCAATTAAACGTTACCAAAATATTCACATTGCATAAATTTAATTTTACACTAAAATATGACTTGATGTGGTTAGGGAAAAGTCGCAATCTTTTTATATGCGAGCGTTCATTATGCTCCAGTTCTTTTTCCGTGTATGGTATTGCTATGCGCCGACCCTATTTTTGCGTACACACACAAGTTCAGATAATCTTGTTTTCGCATATTTTTGAGTTCAATCACCCTCGGCTATTATTAAAGTAGCATTTTAATTTAATTTTGTCAAGTGTGGCGGACGTTATGCCACTAATTTCGAATAATAAAGCTCTTTATATTCTATTGGTGTTATACTAATTTTCGTTTAAAATGCTATGAAAGTTTGTGTGATATTTTTTTGTTAGG